>CAYRRJ010000153.1:0-4458 GCA_964426645.1 uncultured Campylobacterales bacterium
GTAGCTCCTGTTATATCTGTGATGACATTTCCTATAACTCCGGCAACTCCCTCTCTTTCATCCTCTTTAAATTCAACTTTTATTTCACCTCGAACAGGTTGTTTCTCATCATATAAAGCTTCAAGAGCTTTGTATGTCATAAGGTATGCTCCTGCAACCGTAGGACAGCTGTGTCCGGCTGATTTTACAATCTGAGTATATCTGAACTTTATCACCCCGTCTTTTACACTGCCGAGAGTTAAAGCCAAAGGATCAAAAGTTGAGATTGACGGAACTTTGTCAAAAAAAGCAGGAAATACATCAAACATTAAAATTCTCCCAATGCTTTTTTAACTTCATCACTGGCCATAGTTATATTCCATGCCGGTTCCCACACTATTTCAACTTCACAACTCTCTACACCATCTATCTTTTCAACGGCCTCTTTTGTCCACTGTTTCATCATTTCATGCAAAGGGCAACCTCTTGTTGAGAGTGTCATAGTAACATGTACATGACTTCCCTCCACCTTTACACCATAAATCAAACCAAGTGAATATATATCAAATCCAACTTCAGGGTCAATTACTGTTTTTATCGCATCATAAACCATCTCTTCAGTTACTTGTGCCACTGCTTTTCTCCTTTTTTTCAAACTCTCTTAACTCTTCTAATCCATAAACCAGAGTAAAGTATATATTATAAAGTACCATTAAAGTACCTATTCCCATCAAAACCGTACCTATCTGAAACATTACGCTTACACCAAAAGCTATAGCATACATACTAAATAACAATCCAACTAGTGTAATCCAAAACTGCATATCAGCCACTTTCTCTTTTACCATCTCATTAAGCATCGGTACCTTTATCTTTCCTACAAGCGGAGAATATCTCTGATACCAAACCAAAAAAGGCAGTATCTTGTAGATATGTCCTACTATAAAAAAGACAAAAAATCCAAAAAACAGTGTATATCCAAACAGTGTATAGTATGTATCGTTTTCGCTTACTATAGCAAATACCAAAATCAGAAATGAAACTATAACAGACACAAAAGAAGCTATCATGTTTTTTGCCCAAAAGTCATTCTGTTTTCTTATTCTTGTAGAAAAAATCAGCCACATCTGGTAAAGAGCCAAAAAGACTGAAACTATTATAAAAAACAATCCACCAAACTCAATCAAACTGTTTTCCATATAACTACCCAGCAAAAATAGCAACAAACCTATTATCACAGTATAAAAAGCTGTTTCTATGGAAACCTGTGAAAATCCGTGTGAAAGGGAAAACATAGGTAAAAGTATCATTCCGACACCCATTATCGTCATAATTACATATCCAAAAATTGTAGAAGCTATATGCATCTTTACAAGAGTTAGAATATCAGGATAAAATCCGTATATAAGATTTAGAGCTATTATAAAACCTATAGTAACCCCTATAAATAAAAATATATTGGAAACCAAAATAAACTTTGCAACTATATTCCAGTTTGTAAGCTCACGATATGTTAAAAATACATTTACCACAAAAATCAGCATAGAAAGATACATCATAATCCCACCATACGGTAAAAGTACTATATAGCTTTCATTCCACAATCCGTATGTAAAAAGAAGTATCCCCACAGTGAACATATAAAACTGAATATATGCAAAATCTTTTGAAAATATAGGTACTTCCAATATAACAGGTATCAACTGATACATCGCACCAAATATAACCATCATTATAAATCCGAGCAAGTATAAATGCAATAGTGATGCTATAGCTGTTGATAAGAAATAACTGTCTATTTCAGTTGCATAAAAAGGCAAAACAAAAGCGCTTATAGCATAAAAAACTGCTCCTGCTATAAAGTAGTGTGCCACCAGTACAAAAGGTGGCGCCATCTCTGTTGCTAGATTTTTTCCCATTTTTTATCCGGCACACTGATTATCGTTAAAATCAGTCTCTTTAAGAGGAGTATCTTTTTTTGTAAAAACCAACTTTGCTATTCCGTTTTCATCCTCTTCAGACTCTATATTAAATTCACCTTCTATTTTTGGCAAAAGTCCCATAGGTTTTTTATGATTTATCATTATAACCTTGTCAGCTTTACCTTCTCTTACCAGTTTGAGAGCCATCATTGCATTTACCATAGGCTCTGGAGGACCACATCTTGAAGTATCAAACTCCACATAGGTTGTATCCCCTATCTTATACTCATAAAAAGGTACTGTAGCACCTTCAACATTTATCTCTTTTGCATCTTCCGGTCTAGTTATTTTCAAATCAGACATTATTACTCCTAATTAATTTTTGACGGATTATAGCCAACATTTGCTAAAAAAAACATTGATTTATATCAAGTAGTTGGTTTTTTAGTTTATTGGTGTGGTGATAAGTTATCATAACATCCCTCTTTTATATCAATTCCCGCCAGTTTTAACAAAGACTCCTCTTTCGGTTCTCTTCCCATAAACTCTACAAAAAGCTCTCTCATACTCTTGCTACCGCCTTTTTTTAATATCACTTCAAGATACTTTCTACCGACTTTCGTACCAAAAATCCCCTCTTCCACTATAGCAAAAAAAGCATCGGCACTTAACACCTCAGCCCATTTATAACTATAATACCCGGCAGCATATCCACCAGCAAATATATGTGAAAATCCGTTTTGAAATTTGTTATATTTAGGAGGTTTGATAAGAGAGTACTTTTGCCTTATCGAATCTAACAGTTTTTGTACCTCATCCTTTACATGTAAAGACTGGTGAAGCCTGAAATCAAAAAGCGAAAACTCCATCTGTCTTAACATCCCCAAAGCAGATTGGAAGTTTTTAACCTCCAAAATTCTCTCTATCATCTCTCTTGGCAGAGGCTCTTTTGTTTCATAATGCTTGGCAAAAATCTCCAAAACTTTGGGTTCATATGCAAAATTCTCCAAAAACTGTGAAGGAAACTCAACAGCATCCCACTCTACACCGTTTATTCCACTTACTTCAAACTCACTAACATCACTTAGCAGATGATGAAGTGCATGACCCATTTCATGAAAAAGAGTAACAACATCGGAATGTCTAAGCAAAGATGGTGTTTTTGTAGAGTCCGGAAAGTTACAAACCACAAACGCAGAAGCCAGATGCTCTTCTCCTTTCATATCCACATAGTGGCTTTGCCAGTTGTGCATCCATGCCCCTCCTCTTTTACCCTTTCTACTCTCCAAATCAAGATATAGTCTCGCTCTTAGTTTAGAATCTACAAAGATATCATAAGCTTTTGCCTTCTCATCCCATAAAGGAACTTCCACCTCCTTGAATTCCAAACCAAAAAGTCTGTTTAAAAACTCAAAAAGTCCCTCTACAACAGAATTTTTTTCAAAATATACCCTATACTTCTCTTCATCGAAATCATACTTCTCTTTTTTAAGTCTTTCGCTGTAAAAACTTAAATCATAACTCTCCAATCTATTTAGATTTGCAAACTTTTTTAACTCTTTTATCTCTGCTTTTCCCTGATTTAGCGAAGAGTTAGCCAAATTTTCCAAAAATCCGACTACACTCTCTTCATCCTTCGCCATTTTGGTAACCAAAGAATAAGAAGCATAATTTTCAAATCCTAGGATTTTTGCCATCTCATCTCTTAGTTCCATTAATTCATCTATAATCTCTGCATTTTGAGGAGCCTTTGTAACATATGCACGGTAAAGTTCCTCTCTTCTTTTCCTGTTTGTAGCATAAGTCATATAAGCGATATACGATGGCATCTGAAGAGTTACTTTATACATTTTTTTACCGTCAATTTCAACTTCAAATTTCTCTTTTTCAGGAACACCGTCCATCTCTTCCTCATTCAAAATCATCTCATACTCGTTTATCGCATCTATGAGATTTTGTGAAAAGTCGTTTGAAAGCTCACTTTTTCTTAGGTTTATCTTTTCTAGTCTTTTTTTCTTGTCATCTTCCAAATGGGCTCCGCTTAACTCAAAATTCTGGATATTTAGCTCAATAACTCTCTTTTGCTCACTATTTAATCCTTTCTCTTTTGCAATCTCTTTAAAAGCGTTGTAAATATCAAGATTTTGAGAAAGTTTGGTAGAGTATTCTGTAATTAGAGGCAAAGCTTTGGTATAAACATCCTGGGTCTTTTCACTGTTGTTTACAGAATTAAGATGACTTAAAGGAGTAAAAAACTCTTCTAGCGTTATCTCCATCTCCTCAAGAGGTTTCACAAAATTTTGATAGTTTTTACTCTTTTGATTCAGTAACTTTTCTATTTTGATATTGTTTTTATTGATAATCTTTTTTAAATCGTCTATAAAACTATCCAAATCAACATCAAAATTTAAAAATTTTTGATTTTCCATTAATTTCTCCAAATTTTTTTGCAAAATTATACACTACTTTAGTAACTAAATAGTAAAATACTAACAAAAATAATTAACGGATGTAAAATGAAATATGACATTATAGTTATAGGCGGAGGACATGCAGG
>CAYRRJ010000154.1:0-4420 GCA_964426645.1 uncultured Campylobacterales bacterium
AACAGCTATCGTACCTGATGCAAAAGAAGAAGAGACCATAGCCATAGCAAAAAAAGCTGGTGCGGGAAGTGTAACCATACTGCACGGTAAAAACATAGGATTGGAAGAAAAAAAGGTTTTCTTCGGTTTAACTCTGGAAGAAAATGTATCTGTTTTGCTTTTTATAATGCCTAAAAAAATATCAACAATGATATTTAAAGAGATAAAAAAGAACCTTAACCTGGATGATAAGGAAAATTCAAACGGGATATTATTTACATTTCCACTTACCCATTTGGCAGGAATAGATACGAATGAAATAGAGCTATTTGAAAAAGAAGTTGAAGATGTACTTTAAAGGAGAGAAAAAATGTTGGTAAAAGATGTAATGAAAAAAAACAATCTGGCTGTTATAAAACCTATGGCAACTATAAGAGAAGCTTTAAATATGATGAGAGAAAAAAAAGTAAAATCCCTTATAGTGGACAAAATAAGAGAAAGTGATGCATACGGTATGCTTACCTACAAAAACATCATGTTCTCAATAGTGGCAAATGACGGAGATATAGATTTACTTAGAGTTTATGATATCTGTTCAAAACCTGCTTATCAGGTATCTGAAGAGTTAGACTTAAAATATGCTGCCCAAATGATGGTAAGGAGCAATGTAAAAAGACTCCTGGTTATAGACAACAATGAGCTTGAAGGTATATTAACCATGACAGATATTATGAATACCTATATAAAAAATATGATAGACGAGTAAAAGTGGTTTAAGCCACTTTTACAAAATCCAGTTTTTGTATCTTCTCATCAATTTCATCAGATACCTTTAAAAATGTTTCTATAACAACATCTTGCAATTTTGAAGTTATAATCAATCTCAAAGGTCTGTTACCGTAATTCTGCTTTACAAGCCTGTATAACTCCTCAAGTCTTGAAGTGTTTTCATCTTCAAACTCTACAATAAGAGTCTTTGGTTCAGCCTCAACTTCTATTGCAGTTGTTTTTGTCTTCTCTTTTTTTGCATCCTTGATATTCATAACTTTAAGGACTCTTATATTTATACCCCTGTCATCTCTGCCTATTTTTACTTTAAAACAGACAGGCTCTTCTTTGTCCAGACTCTCCAATTTCTGAGCTATCTTTGAAAATACGGTAAGCTCTATACTCCCATGAAAATCCATAAGAGACAAGACTGTAAATTTGTTTCCTTTTTTGCTTGTCTTCTCTACTACACTCTCTATTTTACCTATAAAAAGAGCTTCACTGCCATCACCCAAATTTTCTATATCTGAAGAGAGTGTATAATCTATAGAGTTTATCTCTTCTCTAAACTCATCAAGAGGATGCCCTGAGATATAAAATCCCATAGTCTCTTTCTCAAGCTCAAGCACTCTTTTCATATCGTATTCCGGCATATTTGGGATATTTACTTTCATACTTGTCAGCTCGATATCATCTCCAAAGAGAGAGTTTTCGGCCATTTTTTTAGCTCTGGCTCCTTCTTGAGCCGTTTTTATAATCTCTTCCACACCTTCCAAGAGGGCCCTTCTGCTATATCCAAATTCATCCAAGGAGCCTGATTTTATAAGAGATTCTATAACTTTTTTATTTACTTTTGTTGTATCTATTCTTGAGATAAAATCATCCAGACTCTCAAACTCTTTTTCTTGTCTGGCTTCTATTATCTTGCTTATAGCAGAAGAGCCCATACCTTTAACAGCACCCAAACCAAAAAGTATCGCTTCTTCACCATCTTCGGTCGTAATAGCAGAAAACTCGATAAAACTTTTATTGACTGACGGAGGCAAGAGTTTGATTCCAAGTCTTTTGACCTCATCTATATATCTTACAATTTTATCGGTATTGTCCTGCTCACTTGTTAAAAGTGCCGCCATAAACTCTTGGGGATAGTAGCATTTTAGGTAAGCAGTTTGAAAAGTTATCATCGCATAAGCGGCGGAGTGGGATTTGTTAAATCCGTATCCTGCAAACTTCTCTATAAGCTCAAACAGTTTCCCCGCTTTTTCTCTCTCATACCCTTGCTTTACCGCACCGTCACAAAACTCTTCCTTGTAACCGCTCATATCCTTCTTTTTACCCATAGCACGACGGATGATATCTGCATAACCCAAAGAGAAACCGCCTATAATCTGAACTATTTGCATAACTTGTTCTTGATAAACTATCATTCCGTAAGTAGGCTCCAAAGTCTCTTTTAGAGAATCGAAACTTACCTCTTCAAAAGGATAAAAGACTTTTTTTCTTCCATGCTTTCTTTCAATAAAATCATCAAGCATCCCCGACTCCATAGGTCCCGGACGATAAAGAGCCAAAACGGCAATGATATCTTCGAAATTATCGGGCCTTAACCTCTCATTAAGAGATTGCATTCCGGATGATTCTATCTGAAAGAGACCTATTGTATGTCCTGTCCTTATTAGTTCATAAACTTTCGAATCATTTTCATCAAGCTCATTAAAGTTAATGGTTTTATCATATCTTCTTTTAATCAACTTCAAAGCATTGTCTATAACAGTTAAAGTCTTTAGCCCCAAAAAGTCGAATTTTATCAAATCCACATCTTCTAAAAAATTAAGCGAATACTGAGTGACCAAATGGTCTTCTCCTGATGGTCTGTAAAGTGGGGTTTTATGCCAAAGCTCTTCATCGCTTATAACAACTCCGGCGGCATGCATTCCGGAGTTTCTGTTTAACCCCTCCAAAGCCAAAGCGAACTTCCAGACTCTGGCGATTTTTGGGTCCTCTTCTATCCATTTTCTTAGCTTCTCCTCTTTTTGGTAAGCTCCATCTATAAACTTACCCTTTTTTGTCTTTCCGTTAAGAGTTATCCCAAGCTCATCGGGAATCAGCTTTGCCATTTTATCGGCTTCGGCGTAAGGAATACCGAGAACTCTGGCAACATCTCTTATAACACCCTTTGCCAAAAGCTTACCGAAAGTAATAACTTGAGCCACATTATACCTGCCGTACTTATCCACGACATAATCGATTATCTCCCCTCGTCTGCTTTGACAAAAGTCGATATCGATATCCGGCATACTTACTCTCTCCGGATTTAGAAATCTCTCAAAGAGCAAATCGTACTTCATCGGATCTATGTCGGTAATTTTTAGAGAATAAGCCACCAAGCTTCCGGCAGCCGAACCACGCCCCGGACCCACAGGAACATTTCTTTTTTTGGCTTCACGGATAAAATCCCAAACTATAAGCATATAACCCGGAAATTTCATCCCGCAGATTATATCCATCTCAAGCTCTAATCTTTTTCTATACTCTTCGTGTCTTGATTCTGGGACAATTTTTAGTCTCTCTTCAAGCCCTTTTTTACACTTGTATCTAAAATACTCCTCATCATCTTCGATTTCAAGATTCTCTTTTTTTGCATAATCCTTGGTAAATTTGAACTTCGGAGGAGTCGGATCTCCCAGTTTTATCTCAAGATTACATTTATCCACAATCTCCTGAGTATTCTCTATGACTTCAGGGATATCCGCATAAAGCTCCTCTATCTCTTCGGGGGATTTTACATAAAATTCGTGCACGGAGTGCCTTAAGCGATTGGGGTCATCAAACTCTTTATTCATAGCTATACACATAAAAGCTTCGTGCGCTTCGGCGTCGTCTTTTTTAAGATAGTGAGTATCATTTGTAGCTATCACTTTGATGCCGGTCTCTTTTGAAATTCTCAAAATATCTTCATCTATATAGTACTGATCGTCAATACCGTGACGCATAATCTCCAAGTAAAAATCATCTCCGAAAATCTCTTTATACTCCAAAGCTACCTCTTTGGCTCTTTCATACCCTTTTGCTCCAAATTTTACATTTCTCTCGTTTTTGGTATTTAGATGCCAGTTTACTTCTCCCTGCAAACAGGCAGATGAGCAGATAAGCCCTTCACTTCGCTCTCTTAAGAGCTTTTTGTTGATTCTTGGATAGTAGTAAAATCCCTTAATATAACTTTGGGAGGAGAGATACATGAGATTTTTGTAACCTATCTCGTTTTTTGCAAAAAGACAAAGATGAAATCTCTGTTTTGTGCTTTTGTCATCCAACTCCTCAGAGTTGTGTATATAAGCTTCCATCCCGATTATAGGTTTTATATCATGTGCCCTCATCGTTTTGTAAAAATCAATAGCCCCGAACATATTTCCGTGGTCGGTGATAGCTACCGATTTTACACCCTGCTCTTTTAGCAAATTCGCCAATTTATCAATTTTGTTGGCACCATCAAGAAGTGAATATTCGGTATGTAGGTGAAGGTGTGTAAATCTACTCATTTTGTAATCTTTTTATTTTTATTTTACAATAAAGCTACTTAAAATCTAAATTCCAATCCTCTCTCCAACCAATGCACCGCTTGAAAAAGCCAAATGCAGATTGTAGCCTCCTCTTTTGCCGTCTATATCCAAAA
>CAYRRJ010000155.1:0-4417 GCA_964426645.1 uncultured Campylobacterales bacterium
AAAGCAGCATAATCCGTATAGCTCCAATATAAAAAAAGAGCAAGATGATTTGGTTTTACAGTATTTGCCTGCTGTTAGAGCCATGGCATACAGGTTAAAAGAGAGACTGCCTGCATCGGTTGATGTAAATGATCTTATATCTATTGGAACAGAAGAGATGATTAAGCTTTCTCAAAGATATGATAAAACCCAGAATGATTCATTTTGGGGATATGGTAAAAAAAGAGTTTACGGATCAATGCTTGATTATCTTCGTTCTTTGGATGTTATGAGCAGAGCCAACAGAAGATTGGTTAAACTTGTTGATTATGAAATTGAGAAATATCTTAATGAATATGAAGAAGAGCCGAGCAATGAGTATCTTGCAGAGGTCCTTGATGAAGATTTGGAAAAGATAAAAGATGCGAGAGACGGATCAAAACTAATATATGTTATGCCAATTGGAGAGCAGATGACAATAATATCATCTGAAGATACATATAGTCAGATAGAAAGAGAACAGCTTTTGGAGGTTATTAAAAAGATATTATCCAAGTTCAAAGAGAGGGAACAGTTAATAATTCAGCTATACTATTTTGAAGAGTTGAATTTGAAAGAAATCAGCGAGATACTCGAGATCAGTGAGTCTAGAATATCTCAGATACATAAAAAGCTTTTATCTAAAATAAGAGAGGCGTTAGGAAAGTTACATGGCTGATATATTAAGTCAAGAAGAGATTGATGCACTGTTAGAAGTTGTTGATGAAGAGGGTGATGCTGCTGCAGTCGAAAGTATGGACAGCACTGATGATAGGCAGATTATCCTCTATGATTTTAAAAGACCCAACAGAGTATCAAAAGAGCAACTAAGAGCTGTTAAGGGTATTCATGACAAAATGGCAAGAAATCTGGCATCTCAGATATCTTCTATTATGAGAAGTATAGTTGAAATACAGCTTCACTCCGTTGACCAGATGACTTACGGTGAATTTTTGATGTCTTTGCCTATACCCACAAGTTTTAATGTTTTTTCAATAAAACCTTTGGATGGAAGTTGTGTCATAGAGATAAATCCATCAATTGCCTTTCCTATGATAGACAGACTTTTGGGAGGTTTGGGAGAGTCTTTTGAATCAACCAGAGAATTGACAGATATAGAGCTAAATCTTTTGGATGCAATTTTGAGGATTATTATGTCCAGACTGAAAGAAGCATGGGCTCCCATAACAGATATGTATCCTAATGTAGAGACGAAAGAGTCAAGTCCGAATGTTGTTCAGATTGTATCGCAAAATGAGATAGTCATAATGGTTGTTATGGAGATTATAATAGGTAATTCAAGCGGTATGATAAATCTCTGTTATCCTGTTATCCATCTTGAGCCTATTTTATCCAGACTTGCAAACAGAGATATAATGCTTGGAGAGACAAGTGCTAAAAAGAGCAGGAATAAAGAGTTAAATGCCCTTATAGGAAGGGCAGAAGTATTTACGGAAGCTATATTGGGTAAAACAGAGCTTAGTGTAGGTGAGTTGCTGGATTTGGAAAAAGGTGATATTATAAGATTGGACAGACCTGCAGATGATCATGCTATCATATCAATTGATAAAAAAGATCTCTTTTTGGGAGAGATAGGATTGCATAGATTTAGAAAATCTATAAAAATAGAACAGCTAATTCGAACAGATAAAGATGAGATTAAAAATGTTCTGGAAGAGTTGGAAAATAAAAGAAGAGAAAAAGTATCTTCATGAAAGTAGTAAAACATGGATGAATTTATAAAATTATTACAAAATGAGATAGTATCTACTATTGAGGGTTTAACGGGTATTCCGCCAAAAGTTGAGTTAAACAGTGATATAAGCATAGATGACAAAACAACACTGACTCCTCCTTTAGCTATAGTAAAAGCCAAAGTAAGCGGAGATGTAGATACCACAATGGGCATAGCAATATCAGCAGATATCGCAACTGCAATAGGTGATATGATGCTTGGCGGAGAAGGGGTTGAAAAAGAGGAGATGGATGCAGATGATTTGGATGCTACAAAAGAGATTATATCAAATATCCTTGGTTCTCTGTCCACAACTCTTAGCGCCCAAAAAGATATGCCGAAACTATCTTTCAGTGTGGAAGAGATAGAGTTTAAAGATGCATCTTCTACAGTAACTTTCAGTGAATATACCCATTTGTTAATTTATAATTTGAGTATCCAAAGCAGTATGGATAATATATCATTTGCAATGGACGATGTTTTATATGCCAAAATTTCAGGAAAAGATGCAGTCTCCGAGGATAAAAAAGAAAAGGCTAACGAAAATCATGATTGTCTCGAAAACTCTGCAGAGATCAGTCTAAGCAGTGAAGAGATAAAAAACATAGAGCTTATAAAAGATGTTTTACTTCCTGTAAGAGTCAGAATAGGTTCCAAAAAGATGTTGTTAAAAGATGTACTCTCTATGGATATAGGTTCGGTTATAGAACTTGATCAATTGGCAAATGATCCATTAGAAATTTTAGTGGGCGATAAGGTTATAGCAATGGGTGAAGTTGTGATTGTAGATGGAAATTTTGGTATTCAGATTGGTGAAATAGGAACAAAAAGAGAGAGACTGGAAAAACTCAGATAAATTCTGTAAATTAGCTAAACTTATATTTAGATTATACATAGTAATATACTGTCATATTTCCTGTTGCGGGAAGATTTTAAGTATTAAGAAGAAAATATGTCAAAAATTTTGGTAGCGATGAGTGGTGGAGTTGATTCTACAGTAACTGCATACATGCTTAAAAATCAGAATCATCATATAGAGGGAGTGTATATGAAACTCCATGGTGATGAAGATTATCATAAAAACAACCTGAAAAAAGTAAAAAAAGTTGCAGATTTTTTGGGAATCAAATATCATATTTTGGATATCCAAAACAGATTTAAGGATACTGTTTATACACCGTTTGTCAAAAAATATAAAGATGGTGTAACCCCAAATCCCTGTGCAATGTGTAATCGTAATATAAAGTTTGGTGCTTTGATTGATTTTACCAGAGAACTTGGTATGGAATATCTTGCTACAGGTCACTATGTAAGAGTGATAGATGGATTTATATGTGAGGCAGTTGACAAAAGCAAGGACCAAAGCTATTTTTTGGGTAATGTCAAAAAAGAGAATATAGGATATATGCTGTTTCCTCTGGGAGAAATGTATAAAAAAGATGTAAAAGAATTTGCTTCAAAAATAGATATTTTAAAAGAGTTTTCCTCTCAAAAAGAGAGCAGTGAAATCTGTTTTGTTGATACCACATATCTTGATGTTTTAAAAAAGCATATAGATATAGACAAACCTGGAGATGTCTTGAATACAAAGGGTGAAATTGTAGGACAACACTCGGGATATATGCATTATACCATAGGCAAAAGAAGAGGATTCAGTGTCAGAGGTGCCTTGGAGCCTCACTATGTCTTGGATATAGATGCCAAAAAAAACCATATCATAGTCGGTTCAAAAGAGGAGCTGAATGTCCAAAAGTTTGAAGTCAATGATCTGAATATGTTTATAGATGATAAAGAGTTGGAGTGTTCTGTTAAGATTAGATACAGAAGTCCAAAAATCAGAGCTTATATAACTATTCAAGATACTAGAGCGGATATAATTCTCAAAGAATATGTTCAAGGTCTGGCAAAAGGACAGTTGGCAGTTTTTTATGATGGAGAAAAGGTTATAGGCAGTGGCTGGATTTAACAGAATTACAACCGGGAAGATTGCAAAAGAGAAAAAAAATGCTGTTTTTCTGGCTATATATGCCAAGGAAATATCTCCATGGAAGTATTTTCAGGATAGTTCCACAAAACATATAAAATGTCCTGCTGTTATAATGATAGACAGATGGGACGGAAGAATGGGTTTTCCGGGCGGAACTCTGGAAAAGGGAGAAGAACTTCTTGAAACGCTCAGACGAGAAATAAGAGAAGAGATAGGTATTCAGATAAGGGAGGAGAAGGTTTTTCCGATTTCTTCCCATGATTTCAAAATCAGAACACATTTTTACGGTATGGAAGTAATAGAGATAGAGTTTATGCATATATATTATCATATATTAAACAATTTTTCACGCTCAATATTGTTACATGCTTACAAAGAAGGAGATGATTCTCATTTTATGTCTGAAATAACAGGAATAAAGATGGTTCCTATTATTGATATGAACGGAAAAGGAATAGAAAGATTTTTAGAAAATTCTTTTGCAGGAGCTACAAAAGAGGATTTAAAAATTTTTCTTAAAGAGATATTGGATATATATTAGATTTTAAGTCCTTTTAATATAAAATATAAAACTTCTATTCTATATTAAAAGGAAACCTTATCATGAGAGGCTATAAAGTCTTTTCAGGGACAGCCAACCCTGAGTTTGCAAAAAAAGTGGCAAAGTATCTCTCTCT
>CAYRRJ010000156.1:0-4401 GCA_964426645.1 uncultured Campylobacterales bacterium
GCATTATAAACTTTCTTGTTTTGCTATGTATTCCATATGGTGCGTAACATCAGTTTACAATTAAGATGCAGGTACAGAAGCTTCAATAAGCTTTGAAAATTTAACGCCTTTCAAGCCACCGATTTTTTGTGCGAAATCTTTTATTTTGTTTGCCTGTCCTTTAAGCATAATAGTCTCCAGACAATTCTCTTTGTCAAGATACGTATGAGTATTGCAGGTTATATCTATATCAGCATTTTTTTGTATATCAAACAACTTTTCCACCAGTTCATTTTGATCAAGAGAATAAATCATTGTAAAAATACCTATAACTTCAGAGTTATCATCATTCCAGTCATCTCTAACTATTCTTTCTCTGATTAAATCTCTTGTATATTCACTTCTTGAGGCATAACCCTGGGAAGAAACTCTTTTATCCAGTTCAACTAGCAGTTTCTCAGGCAGAGAAACACTAAAACGTATCACCTTATCCATTTTCTATCCTTTTCCACTATAATTTCGCACGAAGTTTAATATTTTTAATCTTAAAATATGATAAATTTTATTGATTAGCATATTCTAAATAATACTATATATCTGTCCTAATGAGATAGAAGAGTCGTTTACAGGCACTTTTGTAGGAAAATATAATTTTAATTCATTTTTTTCTGAAAGGGATATAATTCTTTGAAGAAGACTTCTGTTTTGAAAGACACCTCCTCCCAAAACAATCTCAAGTCCATACGGTTTTGCAACATCAATAACAACTTCAGCCAATCCGTTTATAAATTTACTGGCAACAATTTCCGGTTCTTTATCCTTCAGAATTTCACGAAAAATATGTTTGTATCTTATAATCCCATTATCAATATATATATTGTACTTTTCATTTATACTGCTATTATAAAACTTTTCCAATATCAAACCACTTTCTCCGTCATAACTTGCTTTGGGGCATATACCACAGAAAACAGCCACTGCATCAAACAGCCTTCCTACCGAACTACAGAGCGGAGAATTCAACTTTTTTTTATGCATTGCCTGTAACATCTTTAATTCTGAGGTTCCAAAAGATGATAAAAATGCTTCAAACTCTTTAAGCTCGACTGTATCAGCCACAATATCAAATATCATGGAAAGAGAAATCCTTTTTATATCCTTTATACTTTTATCTCCACCCAAAAGCAAAAAAGGCTCAAATAAAGCGACTCTTTTGTAACTCTTTTTGTTACATACAAAAAACTCTCCTCCCCATACAGTCCCATCATCACCATATCCGGTACCGTCCCATGCCACACCTAAAACATTTTCTGAAAGATTATGTTCAAACATTGTTGCAAGTATATGTGCATAATGGTGTTGAATCCTCACAACTTCTATATTCAATGAATTTGCAAACTTTGTGGAAAAATACTCAGGATGCCTGTCACAGACAACCAAGTCCGGTTCAAAATCATAAAATCTCTGAAAAGTTTCCACAACTTTTTTAAAAGCATCAAAACTTTTTAAATTCTCCAAATCTCCTATATAAGGACTTAAAATAACCTGATTGTTCATATATAAAGCTATAGAACTTTTTTGATGTGCACCTACTGCCAGAATTTTTATATCATCTCTGCTTTTATATCTGAAACTAGCAGGCATATACCCCCTTGAACTTCTTATAAATATACTTTTATCACCTATCATCTGCAAAACAGAGTCATCACTGGAGTTTACAATATCTCTGTTATAATCCAGATAATACTCTATAACATCTCCCAAAGCATCTTTTAAATCATCTTCATTCGAGCATATAGGCTCTCCACTTCTGTTTGCACTTGTGGCAACTATCGGATTTTGCAGATACTCAAAAAGTATTACATGTAAGGGAGTATATGGTAAGAAAACACCTATACGGTCTATATTTGGAGCTATATAATTACTGAGATTTTTTTCTCCTTTATGTACTATAACTATGGGCCTTTGTATAGATTCTATGGCCTGTTGTTCATATAAGTCTATTTTTGCATATTTTTTTAACTGGATAATATCTTTAAACATTACGGCAAAAGGTTTGGTAGGTCTTTTTTTTCTTCTTCTGAGTATGGTTAGAGCATCATCATTTGTTGCATCACATATCAGATGAAATCCTCCCATACCTTTTAATGCCACAATATAACCTTCATTTATAAACTCTGCAAGCATGGAGATGGCTTCATCTCCTTTCTTAACAGTTTTTCCGTCTATACTTTTCAGACTCAGTACCGGTCCACAGTTTTTACAACTGACCGGTTGGGCATGATATCTTCTGTCTAAGGGATTTGTATATTCTTTTTTACAGACATTACACATCTCAAATACAGACATTGATGTGTTAACCCTGTCATAGGGAAGAGTTTTTATGATAGAGTATCTGGGTCCACAGTTTGTACAGTTTATAAAAGGATATCTGTATCTGTGGTTTTTTTTGTCTTTCAATTCATCAAGACAATCTTGACAAACAGACATATCCGGAGAAACAAGCGTATATTTCGAGTCGGCTTTAATACTCTCTTTAATAATAAAATCTTTGAACTCATCATTTCCCGTATAAAACTCTCTGGTAATAAAATCGATTCGTGCCAGAGGAGGCAGTTTTTTCTGTAACTCTTTTTCAAAAGCAGAAAGAGTATCTTCATCCCCCGCAGCAACAATCTCTACACCCTGGGAATTGTTTAAAACATATCCTGCTATGGAGTATTTTTTCGCTAAAGTATATACAAAGGGTCGAAAGCCGACCCCCTGTACTATACCTTCTATTTTGTATTTATACTTTTTTTTCATAAAGTATTATATATTATCGCAAGGTAATTCTTGATTAAAGTAGATTTGATGATTTGCCAATAGATTTTTACATGTTATTTCAGCAAACTTTTTACTGCCAAACATAGAACCACACAATGCAACTTTTTTGGAATTGAAATTTTCTGTAAAAGAATCTGCTATATCTGATATAAAATATGACAGACTTTCAAAAAATCCGAAGCTTAGTGTCAAATCATCAACACCCGCAAGCTTGAAACTTATAGCACTTCTGACAAATTTCAATGTATCAAAATCACTATTCAACTTGCTGTTTTCTTTCAGTTTACAGTCAATTCTCGGACCTTTTTGACCTCCAAAACTTTCGCTGTTTTCTATTATCTTTTCGGCTCCTCTTTTAAAATCACTCTCATATCCCAAAATCAAGGAGAGAAAACCCAATGTAGAATATATATTTTTTGGAAGGTTTTCAGGAATTTTGGCATAGTATGCTCTTTCATAAATTTCCGGAAAGGTTTTTTTATAGTTCCTTATAAGTTTTACACCATTTTCATCACTTTTTTGAATCTCTTCAAAGATTTCACTAACACTTTCAAATGTAGGAAATTTTATAAGAGGTAAAATCCAATTTTCATCATCATAATTCATAAATAAATCATCATTTTCTTTGCTAAGATAAAAACCTCCTACTTTCCTGCTAAAGAGATTTCTCTCCTTTAGTACAGAAGCAAATTGTGAAATTGCTGGATTATTCAGTTTTTTCAGGTTTTCAACAAGTCTTTTGGAGGCATAACCGCTTCCTTTTGTTATTATAATCTCACTGTTTTCCAAAACAACTATACTGATATCCTGAACTTCAGGTGTTGTAATATTATAATTTAAGAGATACTCATTTCCATAATCAAGGGCAGATGTCTTAAAGATAAATTCTACACCTAGTTTATACAATTCTTCACATATAAACTGTAAAAGCAGCGTATTTGGCATTCTTATATGAACGATACTTTTTGGCAAAATATTTTTTGAAGCATAAATCATATTTACTCTTGCTTCAAGAATCGGTTTTTCCAAAGAAGCTATAGCTATAAGCTCATTCTCTTTTAAAACAACCATTTTGTTTATCAAACTGTAATCAGTTGGAATAATTTCAAAATCTTTGACACTTCTCAAATTATCACTGTTTACTTTTCCAAAAGCAAAAATACCATTGGGAGTTTTAATTTTGACTATATTGTTTTCGTTAATAAGCTCTGCAACTCTTTTATATATATCTTTAAAACCGTTTTCAGGACTGAAAAGTTCTCCTTTTATATAGAGTTCCAAAGAGCAATCTTTTATCTCTTTACATGTAAGACCGACTTCATTTGGAGTAAACGGATTCATATAAAACTTTTTGTCATCAGGATTTTTAGCCTTTTCCAATGCTCTCTTTGTAAAAGGAAGAGCCAGACTACACTCACTCAAAAGGACATTTCCGTCTTCTATGGAATCTATCACTTCTACAGAAGAAGATTTCATAAAAATCGACAAAGGCAGATTGGCAGATATATAGTCGGCAAATTCATGCAACCTGTCTTCACTCTCTTCAACATAAAGAGTAACTATAGAGTTATTATCCCTGGAAAGTGCAAATCTGAT
>CAYRRJ010000157.1:0-4386 GCA_964426645.1 uncultured Campylobacterales bacterium
TTAGTGATGCTTTAGTGTAAGGCAAAGGTTTCTCACAGAGAGTGCAAAGCACAAGGAAATCCTATCCATAGATAAGATGAAAAACTTTAACGAAGCAATAAGGTATCAATAAAGTCATCCTTTGGACAAAACAATAAAGCATATTCTGCTTCGTTGGATTTTTTTGAATTAGCTTTGGCTAGTTCTTCAAAAATCCGCCTTGCATTATAAACTTTCTTGTTTTGCTATGTATTCCATATGGTGCGTAACATCAGTTATCAGTTTACCAAATCCTCACTAAACCTATCTTTATAAAAAGTTTTACCAAGATGCTCACAAGCCAACTCTACATCTCTTTCGGCATTTCCAAGACAACTAGTAGCCCCCGGGCTGGGAGTCATATTGAAAATTATACCGGTACCCGGATTTACACTGGCCTCTCCAAGCATAAGTTTTTTATTCCTCTTATCCAATACTTGAGGTCTTACTCCTCCAAAACCTTTTGCATACTCAATATCTCCCTCTTGCAAAGATGGAACAATTTTTCTAGCATCTTTAACAAAAAGTTTTTTATTTAAGTAAGGCACTTCAAACATAAAATTTCGTAAAACATAATTTCTAATAGTACTATCGGCTAACAAATCTACAAAAATCTTAGCAATATTTTGATCAAAATTAAGGGTTTTCAAAAAGTCAAGATATGTACCTCCCGTATATCGTTCCAACTTAGGAAGTGCCAAAGCCGTAGGACCAAACCTTGTATATCCGTTGGCCAATATATCAGGATCTCCGTGAAGCGCTGCAAAAGGAAGTTTTGGATTTTGTACCATATAAACCTTCCCTTTTAAAATTTTTTTTGTACTCATATAAAAGCTACCTGCCATGGGCAAACATCCATACTCTTTACCATGCCCCATCTGATGAGCAAGATACAAAGAGTGAGCTCCTGCATTCACTACAACAAAATCAGCCGTATATGTAGTATCTGCCGTCTTTACAATATGTATATCTCCAAGTTGTATAATCTTCTCTACTTTGGAATTTAAAAATATATCAGCCGTTTTATCTTCTACTTTTTTTGCATTCTCTACCAGACTCTCACTCATAGCTCCAAAATCAACAGTAGAATACTCTCCTCCTTCTACGCCAACTCCTACTATCTCTTCTTCTCTTGCTTTTCCATTTTCATCATAAATCAATTTAGGCTCTATTTTGGAGAGTTTTTCTTTATCAAATACTTCAAGATATGGATATAACTCTTTAAACTCCTCATATCTATTGAGCATATATCTTACTTCATCTTCTCCTACACCTATGGCCATCTTCTGATGAGCAAACATAAACTTTTCATTATATCCATGCTGTCAACAGTACTTTACAACCATATCTGCAGTTCTTTTTACCTTTTTTGCCTTCTGTAAAGTATAGTTGGTCTCTATATCTCCACAATGAATAGTTTGAGAATTGCTTGTACCTTTTGAATTCAAAGAAGCCAAAGAAGAGTATTTTTCCAAAAGTGCAATTTTTTTGATATCTGTATATTTTGCGAGTTCATAAAATAGTGCGGCACCTGAAATACCACCACCTATAACTAAAACTTCATAATGATTTTTTTCCATAATCCCATTCCGTATTTTTGCCTTGTATATTACAAAATTTTATATAAAAAAGCTTAAAATATATAAAAATAATTTATATAACAAGTTTTTTTTAAGAGATAATCCAATAAAATATTTTTTATTTTTTAAAATTATACTATATGAAGATTTTTGCCACTTTTTTGCTTCTTTTTTACTTTATACTTTCTATTAAATTTACATTGGAAAGGATATGACATGAGTATCTCAAGAAGAAAATTTCTGCAAGGCAGTGCAGCAGCAACAGTGACTTTGAGTAGTATTTCGGTAATTGAGGACAATATGCACGGATTTATCGAGGTTAAAAATACTCAGGAAGGAGCTATTTTTATCATCAAACTTATGAAATAATCTCCTTCTTATATTTTGTTCAAACTCTATTTTTTAAGAGCTATAGCCTCTATTTCAACCAATACATTCAATGGCAAAGTTTTGACAGCTACAGTTGAACGAGCGGGTTTATGAGAGCTAAAAAACTCTGCATAAATTTCATTTACTTTAGCAAAATCATCCATATTTGCCAAGAAGATAGTAGTCTTAACAACATTTTGAAGTGAGCTTCCAGCCTCTTTCAAAACTTCACCTAAATTTGTAAGAACTTGTCTTGTCTGCTCTTTTATACCTCCCTCTATCAAAATACCATCAGGCTTTAGAGCAATCTGACCGGAAGTAAATACCATATCCCCTATATCTATAGCCTGTGAATATGGTCCTATGGCAGAAGGTGCTTTTTTTGTCGCTACATATTTCATAATTTTCTCCTAAAATTTTTCTATTATTTTACTAAAAACTTCCTCTAAAAGCTCTACCTCTTTTAGTGTTGTTCTCTCATTTAAAGCATGAATAGTATCATTTATGACACCAAATTCTATGGTATCTACTCCAAACTGGGCAAAAAGTCTTGCATCACTAGTACCACCTGCTGTTGAAAGCTTTGGTTCAACCTTTATAACATCTTTTATAGATTCAGAAGTTAATCTTACCACTTTTGAATCTCTCCTTGTTACAAAAGGCTTGGCACCTTGAAAAAGTTGAAGTTTATAATCTAAACCTTTCAAAACAGAATCTATATAACTCTCTATATCCTCTTTGGTAGTATTGGTAGAATTTCTTACGTTAAACATCATTTTTAGATATCCTGGAGTCACATTTGTAACCTCCATACCACTTCTTATATCTGTTACGGTTAATCTACTGGGAGAAAAATTCTCATCTCCATTATCAAAATGATATCCTGCCAATCTATCTAAAAGAGGTGCGATTAAATCTATAGGATTTTTTGATTTTTCAGGATAGGCTGCATGTCCTTGTACTCCAAAAATCTCTAAAATACCATTTATAGAGCCTCTTCTACCAACTTTTATAGCATCTCCCATAACCTTTTCACAAGTAGGTTCGGCAACTAGAGCAAAATCTGGTAAAAAGTTATTTTTTTCCATATACTCCAATACTTTTATAGTACCATCAAGCCCATCACCCTCTTCATCACTGGTTAAAACGATAGATAAAGTACCTTTAAACTCTTTAGCTCCTTTAACAGCCTGTAAAAATGCACAAACTCCACTCTTCATATCTTGAGTACCTCTGGCATATACAAATCCATCCTTAAGAGTAGGCATAAAAGGATCACTATCCCATCCATCTCCGGGAGGTACTACATCAACATGTCCTGCAAAACAGAGATGTTCTCCATCCCCAAATTTTTTAAAAAGCAAAAGATTTTTTGTACTATTTACATCAACTCTTACAGCTTCAAATTCTCTCATATACTCTTGTATAAAATCTAAAGCACCATCATCATCAGGAGTAATAGATTTGAATTTTAAAAGTTTAAAAAAAAGTTCTTTTGTATCCACTTTGTTTTCCTTAAAAACGGAGATTATATTATACGGTAGCTTAATCTATCTTAATCTTGAAGAGGGCTCTCCAAGATAAAATCCCTGAAACTCATCTATACCCAAATCCCAACATATCTCAAAAATTGCTTCACTATGAACATATTCTGCTATTGTTTTGATACCCAATTTCCTCGCAAAAGTTATAATAGACGTTACTATTGCCAAAGAATTTCTATCCTTATTAAGATTTTTTATCAAAGAACCGTCTATCTTTATATAATCCGGTTGAAGTTCCATAAGATATGAAAAGTTGCTATATCCCGTACCAAAGTCATCAACAGCTATCTGACAACCCATCTTCTTAACTTTTCTGATGAAAGATCCGACTCTGCTTATATTTTTAATACTTTCATCTTCAAGTATCTCAAAAATCACTCTTTTGGCCACATTATACTCATTCAGTTTGGATATGACATAACTGCTTACATTTCCATCACTCATATCTCTGGCAAGTAAGTTAATTGATATAACCTTATCACTATCTGCAATCATAGCAAAACTTTTATCTATAAGATGTTTTTCAATTTCACTGTATCTTTTCACTTTTTTGGCTACTTCAAGAAAAAATCCGGGAGGTACAACCTCTTCATTTTCATCCAAAATTCTAACAAGACATTCATGTTTGACAATTCTTCCTTTCGAGTCAAAAATAGGCTGATAAAAAGGCAATACCCTATTCTCTTTCAATGCCTTTTTTATAAAATCAGACCATTTTATCTGTTCTATAAATCTCTCTTTTGTATCTATATCTTTAAAATAACACAGATAATCAATCTGCTTCTCTTTTGCTTTACTAAGAGCCAAAAGTGCTTTTTCAAGCAAAGATGTCTCATCAAGAGAAAAACCCTGTGTTATATTTATCTCTACCTCTT
>CAYRRJ010000158.1:0-4381 GCA_964426645.1 uncultured Campylobacterales bacterium
TACTAAAGGTCCTGCACAACATCCTCTTCCAGCCTCATCTATCCCACATATCATTTTACTCTCCCAATGCCCATTGCCAGTATGGTACTATTTCACATGAAATGGATTCTATTTCAAAACCACCTTCATTACCCACTGTTATAATTTCTATTTTTTCTACTTCCAAATCTTTTAAATGTTTCAAAATTTTTTTTATTTTCAGATATATCAATTCTTGTGGTAAAAAAGGGATACAGTAAATTGCTTTTTTTTCATGAGGTAAAAAAATATCTATAAATTCTGTATAGAAGATGGTTTTATCCCTTTTTATCAATTCCAAAAAAACCATGTTTTCAAATCTTTTTAGAAACTCTTTTTTAAAAGTAAGGGCATTTTTGAGTGCAAAATCTATAAGATAGAGTTTTTTCGGACTTCTTGGCGAATTGTATTTTTGAATTAAAAATATATTTTTTTCATTTTGTAAATTATTGATTTTTTCGTATAGTTTGTCTTTTGAAATTTTGATTTTATCTTTTAAACTGTTATATATAGAAAATGCCGATACCTTTGAGCTTTGATAGATGCTAAGTGCTTTGAAAATTTCAAATTCATGTTTTTGGTTAAGCATAAGTTTCAGCATCTCCTGCATAGCCCAGTGGACACTGTTGGAGTTATTGATGAGTATTTGGGGATATGTCCCTTTATTGGCATAAAGATTAAAGAGATGTTCTATGTTTGAGTGTCTTGTATCAAAAGAGATAAACTCTTCAAAGTCCAGAGGATATAGATATCTGTTGTCAAATCCTTCTATATCATCTTTACATGTAAGGATGATTTCCTCTATGTCAGGTAATTTGAAAGATTTGTCATAATTTTCTATAACCAGTATTTTTAAAGGTTTTGTTTTTGTAAAATTTACTAGGTTTTTTGCTATTTGTCCTCTGTCCACTCTGGTATCATCTAAATCTATATATAGTATCTCTTCATGTGAAAAATTTTGTAGATAATCTATAATCAAAGATGTTTTTCCACTCTTTTTTAAACCTTTTAAGAGAGTTTTCTTTGAGATGAATTTGAATTTTCTGTCAAAAAAATGATTGTTTTTATGTTTTATATCATATAAGATTTCTAATGTTTCCATGCAATTATGGTATCTTTTTCCTTATTAAAAGGAAATAAAATAGAGAAATTATGCTCAAGAACCCCTGAAACATTGACTTTTTGAGAGTTTTTTAGTAAAATCTCACTCCTTAATCGTCATGCATTGTGTCGTGACAAGTTCTTTTCTAGGGGAAAAAATGGAAAAAATTAGACTTAAACTCAAGGCGTATGACCACAGAGTTTTAGACAGATCTGTTGCAGCAATCGTAGAAGCTGTCAAGCGAACTGGAGCTGAAATTAGAGGCCCAATTCCTATGCCTACAAAAATTAAGCGCTATACAGTGCTTAGATCACCACATGTGAATAAAGATTCGAGAGAGCAGTTTGAAATGAGAATACATGCTCGTATGATAGACATCGTATCAGCAACAACTGATACTGTTGATTCACTTATGAAACTTGACTTGGCACCTGAGGTGAATGTTGAAGTTAGAGCAATGGGCAAATAGGGAGTAATGATGGAATATATAGTAGAAAAAATCGGAATGAGCAGAACAATTGCAGTACCGAGTGTTCCAGTAACATTGCTTAAAGTTAAAGAAGCAAAAGTTTGTGAAATTGCCGATGGTAAAGCTATAGTGGCTTATGCTAACGGTAAAAAGATGAACAGAGCGATCTCTGGTAAACAGAAAAAGTATAACCTAAGTGCTGAATTCAATCGTTTTGCAACATTGGACGTTGCAAATGAAGAGATTGGTGATTTGGATGTTGCTCCACTTGGTGAAGCAAAAACATTAAAAATCTCTTTCAACTCAAAAGGTAGAGGCTTTACTGGTGTAATGAAGAGATATAACTTTGCTGGTGGACCTGGATCTCACGGTAGTCGTTTTCACAGAGCACCTGGTTCAATAGGTAATGCAGAGTGGCCTGGTCGTGTTCAAAAAGGCAGAAAGATGCCTGGACACTATGGAAATGCAAAAACAACAGTTAAAAATGAAGTTGTTTCTTTTGACGCAGAAAATGGCATTTTAGCTGTTAAAGGATCAGTTCCTGGCGCAAACGGAGCACTTGGAAGAGTGAGGATAGTTAAATGAGTAGTGCAATCGTACTAAATGAAAAGTTTGAGAATGCAGGTAGTTTGGAACTTCCGCAGAATTATGAAAATATTAGCTCACACAACCTATACCTTTATGTTAAGTCTTATCTGGCATCTCTTCGTGCAAATACTGCGCACAGTAAAACAAGAAGTGATGTTAGCGGTGGTGGTAAAAAACCATGGGCACAGAAAGGTAGAGGTGGCGCTCGTGCAGGTTCAAGAAGAAGTCCTGTATGGGTAGGCGGTGGTGTTGCATTTGGACCTAAAGCAAACAGAAACTATAATCAAAAAGTAAATAAAAAGCAAAAAAGACTGGCTTTGGAATATGCTTTGAATGAAAAAGCGGCAGCAAATGCACTTTATGTAGTTGATTCTTTGACTATAGAATCAGGTAAGACAAAAGATGCAGCAGCTTTGTTAAAAGCTTTAGGTGCGAGAGATGCTTTGATAGTAAAAGAATTGGTAGATGAAAAGACATTTTTGGCATTTAGAAATCTTAAAAATTGCTATCTTATTGAAGCAAATGAGTTAAATGCGTATTTAGCTACTGCATACTATACGGTAGTGATTGAAAAATCAGTACTTGAAACAATTATAAAAGAGGGCTAATTATGGCAGATATAACCGATATAAAAGCAATCCTTTATACTGAAAAGAGTTTGAGCCTTCAAGAGAATGGTACAGTTGTTATTCAAACTTCAACTAGAATGACAAAAAACACTCTTAAAGAGGTACTTAAAGAGTATTTTGGCTTTACTCCTTTAAAAGTCAACTCTATGAGAGTTGTTGGTAAAGTTAAAAGATTTAGAGGTATTCAAGGTAAAAGAAGTGATACAAAAAAATTCTATGTTCAGTTGCCTGAAGGCGCTAAACTAGAGAGTCTGGAGGCGTAATATGGCAGTTAAAACATACAAACCCTATACTCCGAGCCGTAGATATATGAGCGGATTGGATTCTAGCGATATTACAGCTAAAGCGAGTGTTCCTTCGTTGCTGAAAAAGCTTCCTGTAACTGCAGGTAGAAACAACAACGGAAGAATTACATCTCGCCATAAGCAAGGTGGAGCAAAAAGGCTTTACAGAATTATAGATTTCAAAAGAAGAAAATTTGGAATTGAAGGAACTGTAAGTGCTATTGAGTATGATCCAAACAGAAACTGTCGTATAGCACTTATTACTTATGCTGATGGTGAGAAAAGATATATAATTCAGCCTTCAGGTTTAAAAGTCGGAGATAAAATTCAGGCAGCTGAAAGCGGATTGGATATAAAACCCGGCAATGCTATGAAGATGAAAAATATACCTGTAGGTACTATTATCCACAATATAGAGATGAAACCGGGACACGGCGCACAAATAGCGAGAAGTGCCGGTGGATATGCGCAGCTTATGGGTAAAGAAGAGAGATATGTGGTACTAAGACTTCCAAGTGGTGAGATGAGACAGGTACTTTCAGAGTGCATGGCTACAATCGGAACAGTAGGTTGTGAAGATTGGGCAAATGTTACTATAGGAAAAGCCGGTCGTAATCGTCACAGAGGAATCAGACCTCAGACAAGAGGTAGTGCAATGAACCCTATCGATCACCCGCATGGTGGTGGTGAAGGTAAAAAGAATTCAGGTCGTCACCCTGTTACTCCTTGGGGTAAACCAACTAAGGGTGCTAAGACTCGTAGAAAAAAAGCGAGTGACAAACTGATTATTTCTAGAAGAAAAGGAAAGTAGATGGCAAGAAGTCTAAAAAAAGGTCCTTTTGTAGATGCACACTTGGCTAAGAAAGTAACTGTGGCGAAAGAAACTAACTCTAACAAACCAATCAAAACATGGTCAAGAAGAAGTACTATTACTCCTGAAATGATTGGTCTTACATTTAACATTCATAATGGTAGAAATTTTGTACCTTTGTATGTTACAGAGAATCATGTTGGTTATAAATTGGGTGAATTTGCTCCTACAAGAACTTTCAAAGGCCATAAGGGCTCT
Source organism: uncultured Campylobacterales bacterium (assembly GCA_964426645.1). Lineage (GTDB taxonomy): Bacteria > Campylobacterota > Campylobacteria > Campylobacterales > Sulfurospirillaceae > CAYRRJ01. The sequence goes on from CAYRRJ010000158.1 coordinate 4,160, forward strand.
GTACAAAAAAAGATAGGAAAGTAGGGTAATATGAGTAAAGCAATTTTAAAATTTATTAGATTATCTCCTACAAAGGCTAGATTGATAGCCAGAGAAGTTCAGGGATTAAATGGCGAATTGGCTCTTGCAAGGCTTGAGTTTACACCAAACAAAGCGGCTAGAGTTATATCAAAAGTTATTGCTTCAGCTATTGCAAACGGTGGTTATGAACCTGAAGAGGTT
>CAYRRJ010000159.1:0-4361 GCA_964426645.1 uncultured Campylobacterales bacterium
CTTTAGCTAAAACTTATGGAGTAGCTGTTATATTGCATACTGATCATGCGGCCAGAAAACTTTTGCCATGGATAGATGCTTTAATGGATGCAAATGAAAATCACTACAAAACACACGGAAAAGCTCTTTTTAGCTCTCACATGATAGACCTCTCAGAAGAGTCTTTGGAAGATAATGTTCTTACATGTAAAGAGTATCTAAAAAGAATGAGTAAAATAGGTATTACATTGGTGATAGAACTTGGTTGTACTGGTGGTGAAGAGGATGGTGTAGATAACACACACCTTGATAACTCAGCACTATATACTCAGCCTGAAGATGTAGCTTATGCCTATAAAGAACTTATGGAAATAAGTGATAAATTTACTATTGCAGCATCTTTTGGAAATGTTCATGGAGTTTATAAACCTGGCAATGTAAAACTTACTCCAAAGATACTTGATAATTCTCAAAAGTATATAGAAGAGAAGTTTAACACTTCTAAAAAACCTGTAAATTTTGTATTTCACGGAGGAAGCGGAAGTGAGCTTAGTGATATAAGAGAAGCTATAAGCTATGGTGTAGTCAAAATGAATATAGATACCGATACTCAATGGGCTTTTTGGGATGGTGTAAGAGGATATACAAAAGAGTATCATGCCTATTTACAGTCTCAAATCGGAAATCCTGACGGGGAAGATAAACCCAATAAGAAGTATTATGACCCTAGAAAGTGGCTAAGAGCCGGTGAAGAGAGTATGGTTAAGAGGCTTGAGAGAGCTTTTAGTGACCTAAACTGCATAGATAGAAACTAAAAAAATAAGGGGAGATAGAATCTCCCTTTGTATAATGATTAAATTAAACTCATCTCCTTTAGAAAAACGATTTTTTAAAAATGACACTTTTTATATAAAAAGAGATGATTTACTACATCCCGATTTTTCAGGTAACAAAGCAAGGAAGTTTGATTACTTCTTAAATCACGATTTCTCCCATATAAAAAGAGTCGTAAGTTATGGTTCAAATCAGTCAAATGCTATGTATTCACTATCTGTTTTGGCTAAAGAAAACGGATGGGAGTTTATATATTTTTGTAATCATATTCCTGGTTTTTTAAAAAACACTCCGGTAGGTAATTATAAAGCAGCTTTAAAAAATGGTATGAAGATTTATGAGGTTGAAGATAGATACAAAGAGGCAAATTCTCTAAAAGATAAGACAACTCTTGTTATACAAGAGGGAGGCAGACAAAAAGAGGCTGAGTATGGTATCAAAAAACTGGCTCTTGAGCTTTTGGAAGATATAAAAAGAGAGAATATAAAAAATCCTTTGATCTATCTCACTTCAGGTACCGGAACAACAGCTCTTTTTTTGCAAAAGCATTTACCTTTTAGAGTATATACTTGTGCAACGGTAGGAGATGATGAGTATCTCAAAAGGCAGTTTAAAGAGTTGGGAGAAGAGAGATTTTATCCTACTATTTTGGGTTCTAAAAAGAAGTATCATTATGGCAAACTATATAAAGAGATATTTGATATCTGGTTTGAACTTAAAGAGCAGATGGGATTGGAATTTGATTTGATGTATGATGGTGTAGGTTGGTTGAAACTTTTGGAAAATAGGCAGAAACAAGAAGGAGAGATTATCTTCATACATCAAGGCGGTATTTTGGGCAATGAATCTATGATACAAAGATATAAACGAAAGTATGGTAAAATAGATAAAAAACTTGAGGATTTATAGTGAAGATTTTAGATATAAATAGTAGTGATTTTAGTGTTGAATTTGAAGAGTTGTTAAAAAGAGGTGCTATGGATATGAGTGAAGTATCTACAACTGTTTTGGAGCTTTTAAATGAGGTAAAAAACGAAGGGGATAAAGCACTCTATAGGCATATAAAGAAGTTTGACGGTTGGAGTCAAGAAGATAATATAGAGCTTCAAATTTTACAAGATGATATGAAAAAGGCTTATGAGAGTATAGATGATGAGTTGAAAAATGCTCTAAAGACGGCTTATGAGAGGATTAAGAGATATCATGAAAAATTACTTCCAAAGAGTTGGCTTGATTTTGAAAAAAACGGAAATATTTTAGGTCAGAAAGTAACTCCTGTAGATAGAGCAGGTCTTTATATTCCCGGTGGAAAGGCTGCATATCCAAGCTCGCTTTTGATGAATGCCATACCTGCTATCGTAGCTGGAGTTGAAGAGATAGTTGTCTGTACTCCTGCTCCAAAAGGAGAGTTAAACGAGCTTCTTTTAGCCGCTATGTATATGTGTGGTATCAAAAAGGCTTATAGAGTAGGGGGTACCAGTGCTATAGGTGCTATGGCTTATGGTACGCAGAGTATCCCTAAGGTTGATGTTATCACAGGACCTGGAAACATCTTTGTGGCTACTGCCAAGAAGTTGGTTTTTGGAGAGGTAAATATAGATATGATAGCAGGTCCAAGTGAGATAGGTATATTGGCTGATGAGAGTAGTGATACCAATCTTTTGGCAATAGATTTGTTATCTCAAGCTGAGCATGATCAGTTGGCTAGTTCTTTGCTTATAACAACCAGCAAAGAGGTAGCACACGAGACTAAAAAGTATATTTATGATTGGCTTGAAAAGCTAGAAAGAGAAAAGATAGCAAGAGAATCTATAGAAAAAAGGGGAGCTATTATCATCACAAATACTATGGATGAAGCTATAGATTTGATGAATCGAATAGCTCCAGAACATCTTGAAATAGTTGCTAAAAACGAGATGGAATTTTTGCCAAAAATAAAACATGCAGGTGCTATATTTTTAGGGAGATATACTCCTGAGCCGATAGGGGATTATATAGCGGGTCCAAATCATACTTTGCCAACGGGCGGGACTGCTAGATTTTACTCTCCTTTGGGAGTCGATAACTTTTTGAAAAAATCCTCTATTATCTCTATGAGTAAAAAGGGTATAAGTGAGATTGGAGAAGCTTGTGCTCTTTTGGCAAAAACAGAGGGCTTGGGAGCACATGAAGCTTCTGTCAGGGAGAGGTTATAGGAATTTTTCCTTCTCCAACCTTTTCATAATTCTTGAGTATATAAGATCCAAATGGACTCTTAAATCATAATACTCTCCCATATATGAAAGAGGAATATTAGAATCCTCTTTTATAACTTTTTGCATTTTTTCTATCTCTTTTAATATCTCTTTTAACTCTTTTTTATCTACTATATCGATTCTATGGTCCAATTCATGTAGTATTTTATACCATTTGTATATCTTTTTTCTTATTCTCCATCTATAAAGAGGTAGGGCACCTTTTACAAGAGGGAAAAGTAGTGTTAAAATAGGTATTATCATTATGATAAGTCTATCTATTGTACTTGCTATCCAAAAAGGAAATATTTTCTCCAAAAAGCTGTCACCTTTTATGAGATAGTTTTTGGCATTTTCATCCATTGGAATTTGAGTGTATTTATATGTTGGGAATTGGTTTTGTGCCGAAAATATAGTCTCCTTTGAATGAACTTTTTTAGCAATCTTGAGTAAAAGTCTTATGATATCGGGATGTAACTCTTTTGTAGCAACCAATGTTGCTGTTGTACCTATGAGAGTTATATCTTTGTTTGGTATATTTTTTTCAAGGTCTATTATACCCTCTCCAAGTACTAAAGAAGAGAGATATGAAAATTTCTTACTGTAAGCTTTTGCCCTTTTTATAGACAAAAGTTCCAATTCGTCATCTAAAAGGAGATTTTTTATCTTTTGGGATGAAGCTGATATCACACTAAATAGTGCATATATGTCACCTTTTTTCAGTGCCTCTTTTGGAGTTTTGTTTTTTAGTGATACAAATGTTGTATTTGTAGAATCTATGTTGTTTTGTTTGAGTATAACTTCAGCCAAAGCTCTTGTTCCGCTCCCTTTTTCTCCAATATAAATCTTTTTACCTTTTAATTCGTATAGATATTGTAATTTATTATTTTTTCTGTAAAAAATCCATAAAGGTTCAAAGTATATGCTACATAAGGATACAAGTTTCTTTATATCTTCATTTGAGGCTGTTCCGCTCTGCACAAAAGCTACATCCACTTCTTTGTTTCTTAGCATTTTTAAAGCTTCTACTGAACCGGCTGTAGGAATAATTTGCAGGTCAAATTTTTCTTTTTCCAATAAGTTGTGGTATATTGTTGCATATTTATAATATGCACCATCGGCTTTTCCTGTAGCTATTTTGATGGTTTTTGGAGGAGCAGGGTCGATGAATTGATAGGAAAAAAGGCCAATTAAAATAATAACACTTAAAACACCGAAACTTATCTTGCACCATTCACATTTCACTTTTAACCCCTTTCACTGTAAAACTCTTTTTTAAATTCTTGAAATCTGTTTGAGAGTATGGCTCCTCTC
>CAYRRJ010000160.1:0-4357 GCA_964426645.1 uncultured Campylobacterales bacterium
CTGGTGTTCAAGCATTTGAGCAAGAACAACTTGGAATTTTGCAGGGACGAAACATTAAACTTGTGTTTGATCAAGATGATGCAGGACAACAGGCAGCATGGGGCTTTACAGTTTTAGAGTTTTTAGATCAGAAGCTTACTATTCTACACAACAAGCAGAATGTGAGAGAAGATATAGAGGCAACTAAAAGATTGTTGGAGTCTCAGGGAATAAAAGTGTCTCAAGTGATTCATGAAGGGTTTAAAGATAGACTTATAAAAGCAGGTGTTGAATCTGTTGAAGTTGTTACTTGGGAGAAAAAACTTGGCAAAGATGTTAATGACTTGCTCATTAATGGAAACCTTTTGAAGGTGTTTAAAGAAAAATAATTGCAACTCCAAAAGGGAGTTCATAGCACGAGCAATCATACAAGCTAGGACTCCCTTTGGGGACTCCTATGCTTTAATAAAAGTCTGGGAGGACGCAAAACATGAAAAAATTAATATTAGTAGCTATCGTAAAAGGTGTTGTTCATGCAACAATAATACCTGCAATGATTTTTGTTTTAACAAATAGATTTGTTGAAGGAAATTTTGGAGGAGTTGCAGCAATAGTTTATATGTTTTTGGTTGGAGTTCTATACAATTTTGTATTTCAAAGAAAAGATATTTCCAAAAAAGCATTCAATATAACATTTGCTATTGTAGTGGGTGTACCAATGTTTTTTAAACTATTGCAAGCACTTGCTTGGGGAATAGCCGGTTAAAAAAATCTCTCTATATATTTCACCATAAAGCTATATTTTTTATTCTTTAGCACTATTAATGCAAAAGCAAAAAATAGGATGCATATCAATATTGCACTGTAGGCTTTCATGAAGTAGAGACAAAATAGAGCAGAAATAAAAATTATAAATATCATAAAAAATCTTTGTATTTTTTATGAAAGTATAACACAAAACAAAAAGTTGCCATTTTTGGCCTACCCATAAGGGGATATATTCTATCCCTTTGGGGTAGGTATATTTCCTTTTTTAACAAGGAAGCAAAAATGAAAATACATATCTTAAGCGCGGCGATATCAATTGTATCAGCACTATTGCTGTTTTATATCTTGTATTTGCCAATCGTAAATGAAAAACAAACGGAGATTAATTTTTTAAACAAAGAGCTCAACAAGCGCTTGGTAGCGACAGGAGTTCATAATGGAAATTGATTCAAAAAAGATAAAAGCATTGCAAAGCGAGAAGCAAAAACTGATGAAATATATTAGTCGCTCTCAAAAAGCAATAGCAAGAAACATGAGGCGCCTCAAAAGACTAGAAAGAGAGCAAGAGATTTTATTGAATCCTTGTCTTCCTGGTCTGCAAGGTGGATATGATGAAGAAAATTGCGCATAAACATATATTTTCGCTGTTTCTTAATGCACTCAACTGTAATGCAAAGATAACATCAAGAGCAAACAGACTGATGGCAAAGAGGGGCAATAGTTATTTCACCTTATATGAATCTACAAGAAAAATTATACTCAGAGAGTATAGCGCGCAATACAGAGGGCTTGAGTACGAAAAAAACGAAAAAGTCTATATGTATGAAATTGTGGAGAGCCTAGGAGACATAAAAGTAGTTGATGAACAGGGTAGGGCAATAATTTGCCTTACTTCTGATCATGAAATATTAAAAATTGATTCGGCAGCACACAAACAAAACAGAACAGTTGAGTTTGAAGGTGAAGCGGAACTGCTAGATTATAAAGAGCCCAAACAGCCAAACAGCTATCCGGCTCTTTTTCAAACAAACTGCTCATAAGAGCTAATCCCAAGAGGGGTAGAGACACACATGTCATTTGCCCCGTAGGGGTTAGTGTGTCTCTTTTTAACAAAGGAGATAAAATGAAAAGTTTACAGGATTTAATTGACAAACAAGGAGGTATTGCTATTCAATTTGAGCAATACCTATACAAAACAGCCAGCCACTATAGTGAGGACTACGATGGAGGATTCTGGGAGAGTGTGAGCTTTGACGATGAAAAACTGTTTGTTTTGTTGATGGATAACAATGCATCATACAAAATAAGAAACAGTGGAAATTTCGCTCAAATTCAGATAGATGCAGCAATGGATTCAAAGACATTCTCTTTGAGTATGTTTTGCATGGCTGCAAATATTTTTGGTCTTGCACTCTTTGAAGACTCTCAAAAGATGTACTCACAGGGTAAAAATAAGCAAGCAGAGCACGTTGAAGAGCTCGCAGAGACTTATTTCAATATGTCCTCTTTAGCTAGATGTAAAGCATCAGAGCTGCTATCAGAAGATGGTCTTAAAAACTTTTATGTATTTATAGATTAGGAGGACGGGATGTATTACGGAGATAAAAAAGCAAGCTTGGTAAATTTAAGCTATGCTCTGTCTGCAAGAGGTTGGAAAATATATGGATACAAAGAAGATATGAGCGACATGATGACGGATTATTATGATCCTGCTTCATGGAGTGGAATAGCTGTTAAAAACGGCTTTATTTTAGCTGTTGATGCTTATAGTGGCGGAACAATCGGAGGAGATATAATTCGAGAGAGCTATGATCCAAAAATTGCAAAACGCATTAGAAAATTACAGGCGTTAGCAGATGATAAAGCAGCAGCAAAAGGAGAGAGGGAAAACGCTTTGGCAATGATAGAAAAGCTAGATAAAGATCTGGTTAAAACTGTTATTGAAACAAGTGACCTTCCTCCTGTTGAATATCAAAAAAACCCAGGTAACTCAAAATGGCATATTGAAAAAGATGGAAAAATCATCGCTAAAGGCACTGGTGTTTTTCAGTTCTCTAGGGTAAATACTTGGAGAGATGAATATGTTGTCTATGATGATTTTGAGGTTGCAAAACATCTCAATGCCACATACTTCAATATGACAGACAAAGAGGATTGGGAGAAAAACAACGCCTACAGAAAAGAGGAAAAAGCTGAAAAGACTAAGCTGCTTGATAAGTTTTTTGCTCTCATTGAGAAGTGGGACAATATTGTAAGAATTAAAATAGGTGATGGTGATGAAGAGGGGCTTGTCAAAAAGACAGTTGTCAAAACAACTACATACTATGTGGCAAAAATCTCGAAAACACCAACATCTTATGTTGCGGTAGGAGACGGTTGGAGAAGAGCTTGCGGTCTTGAAAAAAATATCATATATAAACTATCTGATGATAAGCAGCATGTTAAAAAGCTAACTAAAAATTGGACAAGTTTTGATGATGGTGATTTTAATACCTATAAGCCTGAACCAAGAAAGTCTGCAAAGCCACAATATTTTAGTGGAAGCGAAGAGGACTGGAAAAAGGGGCACTATAAATATATAGAGCTCGTTGAAAAAGTCAAAACTCATGAAGAGGAGATATGGGTTAAAAAACCTGCGAAGAAAACAAAAAAGGCTTCCTCGCCAAAGAAGCAGACAGAAAATAAAAACAAGGATTTCAACTCTTTGATAGAAGAGGGTGAAATTGTTGACTTTGAAAGAACAGACGGAAAGGGTGTCGAGAAGGTTTTGAGAATTAAGGCTGAGATTGAGGATTTTAGATCTTTTAATCAATATATGAAATCAAACAAAATGGGATACTATTCTCGCTTTGCAAAAGGTTTTATTCTCTACGAAGAGTATGCAAAAGAGCTGCTTGGTAAATTATCAGGCGATTCAAAAAAAGCTGCATCCGTAGCTGCTGCTCTTTATAGTGCTGATCTGCTTCAAAACTTTGCCAATGGCACATTGTTTTAAGGGGATAATATGGATATTATCGTTAATTTTTATCTCCAGCACACAATACTATTTTGGATAACAATAGTAGAATTTTTTCCGGTACTCGTAATGCTGAGAGAAATATTTGTATTATTGGCAGAAAAAACAGTAGAGAGTTGTGTGGATAACAAATCAAAAGAAAACAATGTGGCCAGCATGTTGTACTTTTTTAAAGACTTGGGACCAAATACGGCTTCTTTTTCAGTAGTGACTCTAATAGTGGATATGGGCAAAGATGATGGACTTCAGACCTCAACAGTCTGGATGTTGACCATTGTGTTCTTTGTCGGTATAATACTAAAAGAGAAGAGTAGAAAATATATCAATATATTCTACAGAATGCTAGAGCAAAAGAGGAGTTTAAGATGGGAACAGTCGTTGGAGTAATTATACTCGGCTCAATTCTGGCTTTTTTAACAATAGGATCTTCCGCCTTGGAAGAGGACCTTAAAAAACTACAAAAACACAAACACTAAAATCCCCAAAGCTTAAAATTGTTAAATTTTAAATACTGATTAAGTTCAGAGGGGATTTTAGTGTTAAAAAGGAATATTATGGCAAAGATTGATAGACTGCGAGAAGAGGCAATAGAAT
>CAYRRJ010000161.1:0-4340 GCA_964426645.1 uncultured Campylobacterales bacterium
CCCGCTCAAGTCTTCTCTTCTCTTTTTGAGCCTGTTTCTCTTTATACTCTTTTAAATCAAAACCTAACCATTTTAACATAGGAGAAGCAACAAAAACAGAACTGTAGGTACCTACTATAATACCGACTAAAAGAGTTGAACTAAATCCGTGAATTATCTCTCCTCCCAACAAAAAGAGAGTCAAAATAACAAAGAAAGTAGTAAGTGAGGTAAGTAGAGTTCTTGAAAGTGTTTTGGAGACAGAATCATTTATAACATTGAACAGATTCATGTCTTTTGTATCACCTATCCCCTCTCTAATCCTGTCAAATACAATAATAGTATCGTTTAGAGAATATCCAAGAAGCGTCAAAAGTGCGGCCAAAACATCCAGATTTACATCTATTTGAAACAGAGCAATTGCTCCCAAAGCTATAGAAACATCATGAACCAAAGCCATAACAGAAGCTACCGCAAATCTCCACTCAAATCTGAAAGCAACATATAGAAGTATGGCCAAAATAGACATAACCATGGCCATAATGCCTTTTTCTCTAAGCTCCCCTCCAACTTTCGGACCTACAATATCCACTCTTCTTATCTCAAAATTTCCCGTACCTTTTAAAAGCTCCTTTACTATATCACCAAGGTCATTACTGACATTTTCGCTTGAACCTGAAAATCTTATAGTAATCTCTTCAGGTGAACCAAACTCTGTAATCATAGCATTTTTAAACATTTTATCTTTTGTTATAGCTTCTCGTATCTTTTTAATAGGCGCTTTTTTGTCATACTTAACCTGAACTATAGTACCACCTGAAAAATCTATACCGTAATTTAACCCTTTTGTAAAAAGAAAAAAGTAAGAAGCCAGAATAAGAACTATGGAAACAGTGATAAAAATATTACTCTTTCCCATAAAATCATATGTTTTATCTTTTGAAAATATCTGCATTACTTACTCCTACTAATACCAAACCAAAAGGAGAGGTTTTTACTTTTTTCAATACGAGGCATCAGATACTGGTAGATACCATGCGTTCCTAAAATCGCTGTAAGCATAGAAGCAAGTATTCCTATACTCATAGTAACAGCAAATCCTTTTATAGGACCTGTTCCGTAAGCATATAGGATAACTGCTGCTATCAAAGTAGTGATATTTGCATCCAATATCGCACTCATGGCATTTGAGTATCCGCTCTCTATAGCTTTTGCAATTGAACTACCGGAGCGTAAAAGTTCTCTTATCCTTTCGTTGATAATAACATTGGCATCAACCGCCATACCAACCGTCAGTACGATTCCAGCCATTCCCGGAAGTGTCAAGGTAGCACCAAACAGTGCCATAACAGCTATAACAATAAAAAGATTGACTATCAAAGCTATATTTGAGATAACTCCAGCCATTCCATAATATACAATCATAAACAAAACTACCAAAACAAAACCGCTTATAAGGGCAATCATACTTGCTTTTATACTGTCTGCACCAAGACTTGGTCCCACACTTCTTTTTTCAAGAAGCTTTACAGGGGCTAAAAGTGCACCACTTCTAAGGGCAATAGCTACATCATGAGCCTCTTTTACACTAAATCCACCACTTATCTGTCCGCTTCCGCCACCTATTCTCTCTCTTATAACAGGAGCAGAATAGACTTTGTTATCAAGTACAATCGCTAAGTGATTACCAACATTTTTACCAGTAAAATCACCAAAAATCTTGGCTCCTTCACTGTTTAACGAGAAGTTGATAACCGGTTGATTCATGTTATTAAAACCTACTTTGGCGTCAGTCAGCATACTTCCGTCAAGTATAGGTACCGCTTTTAATATATGCTTTATTTTATCAGTTCTGGCATCAGGTAAAATCACATCGCCGTAGCTTGCAGCCTCATCTTCACTCATAGTATTAGCCTGGTCGCTTCTTTTCTCATCAACTGCCATAAGCTGTAGATGAGCCGCCTTTGCTATAAGCTCTCTTGCTCTTTTTTCATCTTCGGCAGTTTTTATACCCGGCAGTTCTACAAGTATCTGATCTTTTCCCTGCTTGGCAACATTTGGCTCAGCCAAACCAAACTGGTCAAGCCTGTTTCTGATAGTTTCAACTGCCTGATTTATGGCAAACTCTTTTGTAAACTCTTTCTCTTTATCACTGAGAGTCAAAGTATAGTTCAACTTATCTTTTTTTATCTCGAGACCCTGGATTTTATTTAACATTTCATCAAGATTCTTCTCTTCATCAGGATCCAAAAGAGTAAATGTTACTTTATCTCCGGTAAGTCTCAACTCATCTATAACTATATCATTATCATCCGTAAAAAACTTTATACTTGAAGCGATTGATTTCATTTTTGATTTTATAGCTTCATCGGTTTTTACACCAAGAAGCATATGAAGCCCACCTTGGAGATCAAGTCCCAAAGATATTTTGGCTCCTTTTTCACTTTGTAAAAAGGTAGGTATAGAAAAACCTACCCCAAAGATTATAGCAATGAAAAAAATCACCAAGCGGTAATTTAATCCACCTTTACTCATCGATCTTCTTTGCTATATATTCTTTTGAAACTTTTACACTTACTTCATCATTAAGTGAAACTTTGATAAAATCCTCTTCAGGCTTTACAACTTTACAGATAAGCCCACCATTTGTGATGACTCTATCTCCTTTTTTGAGATTGTCAATCATCTCTTTATGCTTTTTTGCTTGATTTTGTTGTGGTCTGATGACCAAAAAGTAAAAAATTGCAAATAAAACAACTAATGGAAGTAACGATGCAAACATATTTCCGGAACCTTGCATATCTATCCTTTTTGAAAAATTTTTTAAGGAATTATTTTACCATTTTTTTTATAATAAAAGCCTTTGCCATAGCATTTAGTCTATCTGCTTTTATATATTTGGACTATTTTTCCTTACATGTAAAGTTTATTAACTCGTTTTTCGCTGTTTTTGGATTTTATTTACTCTTAAAAGCAAACAAATATGAACTTTTTTGGAGTGGATTTTTTATAGGTCTGTTTTGGTTCTACTGGATAGCACTTAGTTTTAGGTATTATGATTTAACTTATCTTATACCTCTTGTAATTTGTGGAATTGCTTTTATATATGGTATTATTTTTAGAATAATTGGTATTTTTGAAAAAAGAGTCTGCATAAAGGTGGTCTTGCTTTTTTTGCTCAGTTTTTTTTCACCTTTCGGATTTAACTGGCTAAAACCGGAGCTATCTCTACTTGACAGCTATTTTAATCCTGAAATTTTAACCTACGCTCTTTTTCTAGGTGCAATCACTCTAATGATTAAAGCAAAAAAAGAGTACAAACTTTTAGCAGTAGTTCCTCTTTTTTTATCTACGTTACATACAACTTTTATCCCAGAGAAAGAGCCATTGAAAATAAAACTGGCTTCATTGAATATCCCTCAGGAAATCAGATGGAAAAAAAAATTTCAACACTCTATAATTTCCAAAAACTACAGTGAGATAAAAAAAGCTATAGATGAAAATTACGATATATTTATCTTACCTGAGAGTGCGTTTCCTCTCTATCTCAATTTGGATGAGGAAAATTTAAAAAAACTTGAAAATCTATCAAAGAAAATAGTCATAATAACCGGTGCACTAACTTATGATAAAGGAAATTTTTACAACTCAAACTACCATTTTGAAAACGGAAAACTAAAAGAGATAGCCCATAAAGTTATTTTAGTACCGTTTGGAGAAGAGGTACCTCTACCTAAAATTTTTACAAAAATAGTAAATAATATTTTTTTTAACGGTGCAAACGATTATACAAAATCAAAACAACCACAAGATTTTAATATAAAAGGAGAAAAATTCAGAAACGCTATCTGTTTTGAGGCAACAAGAGATGAAATCTATGAAGAAAATCCAAAAAAGCTTATAGCAACAAGCAACAATGCCTGGTTTACTCCATCAATTGAACCAACTTTGCAAAAACTCCTTATGCGACTTTATGCAAAAAGATACAGAACCATCATCTATCACAGCGCAAACGGCGGAATTAGTACGGTAATAAGACCATAAAGGGCATCTCTAAATATTTTTAAAATTGTACAGTTTTATATATCAGATATAATGAAAAACCTATTCCTACACCATAAATTGCAAAGGTGGATATAGCTCCCAAAAACATTTCAAATTTTGTGGATTTTTTTTCAAAATCTTTGGAAAAATTTTTGGCAAATTCCAAAGTCTCTTTTTGATTTTTAAATTTTTCTATTTTTTTTATAATTATATCCTAAAAAAAGAGGTGCTTTACACACCTCACTCTAGTTTTTCAAATTCTTAAAAAGCTCTGTAGAGTCCAGTTTTTCCCATGGATAGTCACTCTGCCCGACTTG
>CAYRRJ010000162.1:0-4312 GCA_964426645.1 uncultured Campylobacterales bacterium
TGCCATTGCAAAAGCTTTTATAAGAGATTCCAAATCATGACCGTCAACAGGACCTATATAATCTATTCCCAACTCTTCAAATAAAATTCCAGGAGTTATAAGCTTAAATCCCTCTTCAAATTTTTTTGCCATATATGTTGCACTATCAGGTAGATACTGCAACATTTGTTCCGTTATTTTTTTAAGTTTTTGATAAAAATTACCAGCCATGGCATGAGAGAGAAAATTACTTATAGCTCCTATAGGTTTGGATATACTCATTTTATTGTCATTTAGTATAATAACTACAGGATATTTTCTGAAACCAAGTTCATTCAAAGCTTCATATACCATTCCCGCACTCATAGAGCCGTCACCTATGAGAGCAACCGGTACTCTTTGGTTGTTTTCCTTTTTAAGAGCTATGGCTTTTGCAGCACCAACGGCAAGAGATATAGAAGTAGAACTGTGACCCGCTATAAAATAATCATGCTCACTCTCTTCAGGCTTTGTATAACCACTAATTCCGTCAATTTTTCTTAGAGTATCAAACTCATCCCATCTTCCTGTTAAAAGTTTATGGGCATACGATTGATGAGAAACATCAAATATAAAGGGATCTTTTTTTGAATCAAACACATAATGCATAGCAACTATAAGTTCAACAGCTCCTACATTACTGCTTAAATGACCTCCGTTTTGACTGACTGTCTTTATAATCTTTTCTCTTAAATCTACACATATATCTTTTAATTCCTGAATACTTTTGTTTTTTACACTGATTTTCATTTAATCACTTATCCTGCAATAAATATTTTACTTTTTCCAATCTTAAAGACAGATTTCCATCTAAATTTCCACTATCACTAAGTAATACCACTCCACCTTTGGAGACGGCACTGTCGGCTTCAACTTCAACTCTTTTGTTGTCATTGTATATCTCTTTGAGAGTTTCATAATCTTCCGGATTTACTTTAAGAACTATTTTAACAGCTTCTTTTAACTCTTCAATCAATTCCTGAGCCAAAGCTTTTGCTATCTCACTGCTTTGAATGGAAACTTCTTTTTTTATAACTTCTTTTGCAATTTCAACAGATGTGTTTGAGATATCATTTTGCAATTTATCCAAAAATCCATCTATATTTTTTGTAACATCATCCAGTTTTCTGGCAGACTCAACATACTCTTTTACTGCCACTTCAAATTGTTCTTGCAACTCTTTCTTTGCCTTTTCATAACCATCGGCAAAACCGTCTTCTCTGGCTCTTTTTGTCTCTTCTTCAAGTCTGCTTTTAAATTCTGTCTCCTGTTTTTCAATCTGCATCTGAAGCTTTATTATATTGGATGAAAGTTCATCACTCTTTTTTAAAAGCTCTTCTACAAAGCTACTCTCAGGGATATCTATATCACCGCCCGATTCTACAATAATCTCCTGAGTTTTATTATCTTCCTCTTCTTCTACTTCATCGTTGTCACTATTTTCTAAGACTGAGGCAGAACCCAATACCTTAAATCTATACCTTTGTACTACATGGTTTTCCAACTCTTTTTGATCAATCACATTATTATTCATAACTTTACTCTATCATCTCTTCGGCTTCACCAATCTGCAGAACTCCCTGTTCGGCAAGTTTTTGAACTTCTTCAACTATTCTTCTTTGTGTTTCTTCAACATCTTTTACTCTTACCGGTCCTAAAAAGCTCATCTCTTCCAAGAATGCTTCCTGTGCCCTTTGTGACATATTCTCCAAAAATTTGTTTCTTAACTCTTCTCCTGAACCTTTAAGTGCTATCATTAAATCTTTTTTATCCGCAACTTTCAGTATTTCTCTTATTCCTGCACTGTCAAGTTTCATAATATCTTCAAAAGTAAACATCATATCTTTTATAGTAGAAGCCAACTGTTCATCAGCCTGTTCTATAAAAGATATAGTCGTTTTGGCAGCTTTTTGTCCTAATCTGTTTAAAATTTCAGCAACTGCTCTAGGACCTCCAACTTCAACTTTATATGAAGTAAGAGATTCCAGTTTATTTTCAAGTACAGCAGATACCCTCTTGACAACAGAAGGAGAAATCTCACCTAAGTTTGCCATTCTTATAGTAACTTCACTTCTTAACTCATCACTGAAAAAGGATAGTGTTTCAGCTGCACTTGTAGGTTCCATATGGGCCAAAATAAGAGCTATTGTCTGAGGATGTTCATTTACTATAAAATCGGCCAGTTGCTGAGGCTTGATTTGGGAAAGATAACCAAAATTTTGTGTATTTTCCATACTTTTTGATAATTTTTCCAGAATTTTTTGAGCAGCCTCCGGTCCAAATGTCCTGTATAATATCTCTTTTGCATACTCTATACCACCGCTTCTTATAAACTGATTTGATTCCAAAAGCGCATAGAACTCTTCAAGAACAGCATTTGCCACCTGTTTGTCAACATGCTTTACAGTAGCAATATATTTGGAAATCTCTGTTACCGTATCTATATTCATATGAGAAAATATATTTGTAGTCGCATCTTCCCCTAACTGAATTAAAAGAATAGCAACTTTTTCCGGCATTGTAAGTTCATTATATTCATCCTTTTGATCTTCAGTCAACTTCACTAAATATCCTTACTTTTGGTATTATCAAAGTCATTCGCATTTTTTATCAATCCCTCAAGCAAACTTGCCACTTCTTCTGTTTTTTGTTCAGCCTGAGCTTTTAACTTTTCAAGCAAAACCTCATACTTAAGTTCATCTTCATTAAAATCATTTCCTATACCCAACTGCTCTTCAACTCTTTTTCTAGCTTCTTGAAATTTTTCCAAAGTATCTTCCGCTTCATCATCATCAGCCTCATCTTCAGTTTCTATATCAGACAAATCATCAATCTGCTGTTCAAGCATTTTTTCTGTAAATGGAAGTATTACTTTTTTATAAAATACAAAAAGAACTATCACGACAAACAGATATTTGAGAAGAGGAGAAATAGGATTCAAATAAAAACTTATCTTTTCTACAAAAGTTTGGGTAGGAGGTTTGGTTCCATCCTGACTCAAAGGTTTAAACTCAAAGTTACTGACTGTTACTTCATCTCCTCTTTTTTTGTCATAACCAACTGTCTGTTTTACTATCTCATCAATCTGTACAAGCTGTTCTTTTGTAAGAGGGATATATTTCAGTTCCTCACCGTCATCACCCTTCTCCAATTTATAGTTACCATCAACAACAACTGCCGCACTTATCCTTTTTATCGTTGCAAATTCATCTTTTACATTTACAATTTTTTTGGAAATCTCATAATTTGTAGTAGTAGAACTTTTTTGGTATTTTTCTGTTTTTTCCTGTGATGTTATACCCTGTACAGGTCCTATATTACTAACTGCTCCTGGAACTCCTCCAACATCTTTGGGACTTTTCCCTTCTCTTTTCTCTTCCACACTCTGTTCACTTCTGGCAACTGAATTGGGATCATATATCTCACTAGTAGAATTTTCCTGTTTAAAGTCAAAATCTATAGTAACTTTTGCTACTACCTTATCAACACCTCCTATAACAGGAGCAAGAACACTTACAATTTTATCTTCTATGTTAGCTTCATAATCTTTTTTATATTTAATCTGGGATTTAATCAAATCTGAGGAAAAAGCACCTTCATCTTCTCCAAGCGAAACACCGTTTTGATCAACAATAGTTACATCTTTGGGAGACAAATTTGCCACAGAAGAAGAAATCAGGTTCTTAATACCGATAATCTGTTTATTTGAAAGTTTCATGCCTTTTTTTATATCTATAACAACAGACGCGGTTGCAGGCAGTTTTTTATCTGCAAAAACAGTCTCTTTGGGTATAGCAATATGAACATTTGCATTTGCAATAGGCAATAATCCTTCAACAGTTCTAGAAAGTTCCCCTTCCAAAGCTCTGAGGTATTTGATCCTCTGTTCAAAATCAGTAGCTCCAAACTCATTTTTATCAAATATTTCAAAACCTATTTTTGAATTTTTTGGTAATCCCAAAGCTGAAATTGCTATTCTTTCTTTATAAACCACATCACTAGGAACTGCAATAGTACCTTCATTTATAACTTTATAGGGAATACCGTCCTTTTCCAACTGTTGTATGATAAGAGCAGAATCACTTGGAGATGTATTGTCAAATAAAACACTGTAACCATCTGATAGTTGAGAGTTTGGACTCTTGAAAAATACCAAAAAAGACATAAATGACAGTTTGATGACTTTAATTTCATTTTATTTAGCGATTCAGTCTTTTTATCATGCTGAAAAAAATCTCAGGCAAAAAAAAAAAACAATGAAAATTGAAAAAATTCCAAATAAAGACTACAAAAA
>CAYRRJ010000163.1:0-4288 GCA_964426645.1 uncultured Campylobacterales bacterium
AGTATTTTGAGATAGTCTAATAATAGATCATTTGGCTTCAATGAATTGAAATGAGAATCATCAAAATCTCTTCCTTCCATTAATGCTTGTTGCTTTGCAAATAATCTCATTCTTGAAAGAAAATCAGATATTCTATCATAATTTTTTTCTATATAGAGTTTTTCTATTTCTTTTATTAATATAAATACCATTTTTATATCTAAAGTTATACTGCTTATCATTAATTCGTACCTCTTATTTAGTTAAATAGTATGATACATTTTAAAAGAGACAGTCTTATGTCTGTTTTGTTTTACTACAAAAAATCAATATTCATAATTTTCATACATAAAAGGTGTTTTAAAGAGATAATTATAAACTAAAATACTCATATAAATAAGTAATACAACATATCTCAAATCAAAACTTATATATAACCTTTGTTGATTTTATTACTTTTCTTTTTTACTTTGATTTCAAATTACTTTTGTTATGATTTCTCAAACTTAGCTAGGATTAAAAATGTCTTATGAATTACTATTGGCTTCATCTATTATAACTGTCTTGGTTATAATTATTCCATCCGCATTTCTGGCTACAAAAAAGCTTGGTGTAAGAAACAAAGGTAACAGTGCAAAAAACACTTCCTATGAAAGCGGTGTAACCAAATCCATAGGTGGAAGTGACTCCAGATTTAGTGTAAAGTTTTATCTTGTAGCTCTGCTTTTTGTGCTTTTTGATGTGGAGATAATCTTTATGTTTCCCTGGGCGGTAAATGTCAGAGAGCTTGGTTTCTTCGGACTTGCAGAAATGTTCACTTTTATGGGACTTCTAATTGCAGGACTAATTTATGTATATAAAGCAAAGGCTCTAAAATGGCAATAAATTCAAATGAAGAAGCAATATTTGGTGACAGCGTAATAACTACAAAACTAGACAGTGCAATAGCTTGGGCCAGAGAGTCTTCAATGTGGCCTTATATCTTCGGGACTGCATGTTGTGCCATAGAGTTTATGAGCGTAGCTTCAAGCAAATTTGATATTTCTCGTTTTGGTGCCGAAGTTGTCAGATTTTCTCCCAGACAGGCGGACTTGATGATAATAGCAGGAACCATAAGTTACAAACAAGCACCGATTCTTAAAAGAATTTATGACCAGATGAGTGAACCAAAGTGGGTCATGAGTGCAGGGGCATGTGCTTGCAGTGGTGGATTTTATGATAACTATACAACCTTACAAGGAGTTGACGAAATAATCCCGGTAGATGTCTATATCTCAGGATGCCCTCCTCGTCCGGAAGCTTTTTTGGACGGTCTTATGCAGATACAAAAACTTCAGGCCAAACCTACCAGTTATCTGCAAGAAAGAGCTAAAAGAGAATTTAAAGGCAGATTAGATGATTAGTAAATTTATAGATAAATTTGATATAAACATTGATGAAAATGGTATATATATCATACAATTATCAAAAATAAAAGAAGCCATAAAAGAGCTGAAAGAGGAATTTGACTATACTTTTTTATCAGATATAACTGCTGTAGATTATCTTGAATATACAAATAAATACGATAAAAGATATGCCATAGTATATATTTTAAAGGACAAAGATTTCAAAAATACTATAATCCTAAAAGCATTTTTAAATGACAATGAAGCCATAGAATCTGTAAGTGAAATTTTTAAATCGGCAAATTGGGCTGAAAGAGAAGTATGGGATCAATACGGACTAAGCTTTAAAAATCACCAAAATCTAAAAAGAATACTCAATCATAAAGAGTTCATAGGTCATCCCTTAAGAAAAGACTATCCTGTAACAAAAGGACAACTTTGTCATCAGACAGACGATTTAATGGATGAAATGACACCGAAACTGAAGGAAAAGGGATATGATAAACATGATGAGTTGATGTTTCTAAATCTGGGACCGGCACATCCGGCTAGTCACGGGACTATAAGAACTTTTGTTGCGCTTGACGGAGAAAACATAGTATCAGCCGTAAGTGAAATAGGATATCTTCACCGTGGTTTTGAAAAATCGTGTGAGAATCATACATATAATCAAATAATTCCTTATACAGATAGACTCAACTACTGTTCGGCAATCTTAAACAATATAGCTTTTGCTCATACCATAGAGGGTATGCTAGAAGTTGAACTTCCCGAAAGAGGACAGTTTATAAGAGTAATTATAGGTGAATTATCAAGAATAATAGACCATCTCGTCTGCTTAGCAGCAAATCTGGTAGATATGGGAGCTTTGACAAACTATTGGTATCTATATAATCCTAGAGAAACAGCTTATACTCTCCTTTCAAAACTAACCGGAGCCAGACTTACAAATTCATATATGAGAATAGGCGGTATGACTCACGATTTATATGACGGTTTTGAAGATGATATGAAAACGGTATTAAAAGATGTTCAAAAGGGAATGGATGATACTTTGAGTTTAATAGAACATAACAGAATTTTTCATGACAGAACCCAAAACATAGGTAAAATGAGTGCCGAAGAAGCCATAAACAGAGGCTGGAGCGGACCAAATCTAAGAGCAAGCGGAGTAAACTACGATTTGAGAGTAGTTGAGCCTTACTATTTTTATGATACATTTGATTTTGATGTAGCACTAGGAAGTGTGGGTGATGTATATGACAGAATGATGGTAAGATTTGAAGAGATAAAGCAGAGTATAAAAATAATAGAACAGGCTATGAAGAGATTGCCTGGTGGTGATTTTAAAGTAGATGACCACAGAGTAGTACTTCCTGAAAAAGAGAAAGTTTATAACACCATCGAGGGAGTCATAAATCAGTTCAAACTTATATTTGAAGGTGTAAAAGTTCCTGAAAAAGAGTACTACAGAGCTATAGAGGGTGCAAACGGAGAACTGGGATTTTTTGTTGTTAGTGACGGAAGCGGAACTCCTTATAAAGTGAAAGTAAGACCTCCATGCTTTTATGCCATGAGTTCACTTGCCGAAATGATAGAAGGAGAGATGATAGCTGATGCTATACTTGACCTTGGAAGTTTAAATATAATAGCCGGGGAGTTGGACAGATGAGTTTTAAATTTAGTGAAGA
This sequence comes from uncultured Campylobacterales bacterium, assembly GCA_964426645.1. Lineage (GTDB taxonomy): Bacteria > Campylobacterota > Campylobacteria > Campylobacterales > Sulfurospirillaceae > CAYRRJ01. The sequence goes on from CAYRRJ010000163.1 coordinate 3,059, forward strand.
AAATGAAAAAAAATTTCAAGAGTTAATTAAAAGATATCCAAACAAAAGCTCACTTATGCTTCCGTCTTTATGGATGATACAGTATCAAGAGGGTTGGATATCAACCGAAGCTATGGAATATTTGGCAGACAAGCTGAACACCTCTCCAATGGATGTTTACAGTGTTGCTTCTTTTTACAGTATGTTTCACTTGAAACCGGTTGGTAAATACAATATCCAGATATGCAAAACACTCTCCTGCAAACTGAGAGGAAGTGAAAATATAAAAAAACATATAGAAGAAAAACTGGGCATAAAAGCGGGAGAAACAACCAAAGATATGAAGTTTACCATAACTGAGTTTGAATGCCTGGGTTCATGTGGTAGTGCGCCTTGTATATGTGTCAATGATGATTATGTTGAACATGTTACATCCGAAAAAGTAGATGAGATTTTAAGTAGGTTGAAATGATAACAAAAATAGTAAGCAAATATTTCGATATAAAAGATTTTCATCATATAGATGTTGCCAAAAAACACGGCAGATACTCATCACTGAAAAAACTCTTTTCAATGTCTCAGGAAGATGTTGTAGAAGAGGTGGACAGAAGCGGTCTTAGAGGTAAAGGTGGCGGAGGTGCCAGTACAGGTGGCAAGTGGAAACTTATGCCTAAACCCGGAGAGAGTGAAAAACCTTCATATCTGGTTATAAATGCAGATGAGAGTGAACCTGGAACATTTAAAGACAGACAAATTTTGGAGTTTGACCCTCACCTTTTGATAGAGGGAATCATCTGTTCAAGTTATGCGATAAATGCACATCATGCCTACATATATATACGAGGAGAGTATGTATTTTGGGCTAAGAGAATGCAAGAAGCCATAAATGAAGCTTACAAAGCCGGATATTTGGGAAACAGTATAAACGGATTTGACTATAAACTCGACATTACTCTTCACAGAGGTGCCGGAGCTTATATATGTGGAGAAAAAAGTGCGCTTTTAGAGTCTTTGGAAGGCAAAAGAGGACACCCAAGACTCAAACCCCAACAAAAAGAACCAGAGTGGTTTTTTGGAAATCCAACAGTAGTAAATAATGTAGAAACAATTGCCAGCGTACCATTTATAATAAAAGAGGGTTTTGAAGCATATAGGGCTTATGGAACCCAAAAGAGCCCGGGAACCATGCTTTTTGGTATGAGCGGACATGTAAACAATCCCGGTATATATGAGATGGCTTTTGGAGAAAGT
>CAYRRJ010000164.1:0-4283 GCA_964426645.1 uncultured Campylobacterales bacterium
GTTTCTAAAAGATAAAAATTATAAAGAGGCTATGAAAAGAGCACACAACTCTATAGGTTATGCTATGGCTTATACATCTTTTACTATTATTTTAGGATTTAGTATTCTTTTGGCATCGAATTTTATACCTACTATATACTTTGGATTTTTGACTGTTCTTGTAATGTCTTTTGCACTTTTAAGTGCCCTCTTGCTTCTACCAAGACTACTTATCAGCTTTAAAGCTTTTGGTTAAGGAAACACTAAAATTTTTAATGATATGATTTAGTATATATATTAAAGGATACTCTATGACCATTAAACAAAAGGGTGTAATATTTTCTGCTATAACAATAATAGGATTGTTTTTAATTGTTACTTATGCTTATACATCTTTAAATAAGATAAAAGATGGTTATACTAAATCTCACGAAATTTCTCTTGAAGAGAGTTATCTAAAATCTGTTATGATAGGAGGTCTTCTTTTTAATAGCTCTTCGGCCGTTGTATTTATGAATCCTAATAGCACAAAAGCTAAAAAAAGTATGTCTAGCGGAATAAAAAAAATAGAAACTTTTTTTAAAAAAATAAAAAAACTAAACCCTAAAGTAGTATCATCTATAGAAAATGAATACTCCTCTTTTATAAAAATTTCCGAAAAATTATTAACAAAAGTACAAAACAAAGGGAAACTAACAAAATCTGATCTTAATGATAGACTCAAAGCATGGAGAAATCTGAAATTTAAAACTATAGAATTGTTAAAGAATATTAAACCAAGAAGTACAAAAATGAATAATAAATATGAGGAATTAATCAATACTACAACTACAAACTTGGTACTTGCCATTGGTATATTGGGATTAGTTATAGTTATTATGACTACTTTTATTTTAAAAGTTATTATAAATGCCATAGACAATATGCAAAAGAGAGTACAAAAAATTCTTGATTCCAACTCTTTAGAAGAAAGAATAACTATTCATGGTAACGATGAACTTTCAAAAATAGAAAATACTATCAATAAACTTCTTGATAGAGCAATGTTAGCCACGCAAGAGGCTTTTTCTAAAACAGAAGTAGCACAAAAAGCCTTAAAAGATGTACAACAGGCATCCAAACATACAAATATGGTAGTAAAATTAAATGATATGCTTACTACAAATATTATAGATAACATAAAAAATACACAAAACGGCTTAAAAGCAAACATAGATGATTTACAGCATATTAACACACTAAATGAACAAACCAAAGATATGGTAAACAATCTCAACGGTTATACAAATAAAGTTATAAAAAATATGGAAAATATGCTAGAAGTAGTTCACAGTTCCAATGAACACTCTGAACATTTAAATAGAAGTGTTGACGAAATTAGTAATGTCATTTCATTGATTAAAGATATTTCTGATCAAACAAATCTTTTAGCTTTAAATGCAGCCATTGAGGCAGCAAGAGCAGGAGAGCATGGTAGAGGTTTTGCTGTAGTTGCCGATGAAGTAAGAAAACTTGCTGAAAAAACTCAAAAAGCTACAAATGAAGTTGAAGTAAATATTAACCTCTTAAAACAAAATACTATAAGTATAGTAGAAGATGGTACAAATTTACAAAATGTTTCACATAATTCTCTAGATGTACTTTCCCAGTTTAAATCTAAATTCTCTTCTATAATAGATATGTCCAAAACTTTAAGAGTTGAAAATAGACAAATTACAAATAAAATTTTTATAAATTTAGCAAAATTAGATCATATAAATTTCAAAGCAGAAGGATATCATTCTATCATAGAAAACAGATATCCTCAAAATATGCTGAGTCATAAAGAGTGTAATTTTGGAAAATGGTATGAAAACGATGGTAAAAAAGAGTTTGGTTCAAATGAAAAATACACCCAGATAGATAGACCTCATGAGGTAGTTCATTCTTCCATAAAACATGCATTATCGTATATTAAAACAGATAGCGTACTAGAAAATGTTGAAGATATCATTAATAATTTTGAAGCTACAGAACAAAGTACAAAAGAATTATTTTCTATAGTGGATGAAATAGTAACTGAAAAAAAAGAGTAACATAAGATATCAAATTTCTATTAATAACTTATTATCTCTTTGATATTCTTTGTCATATTAGATACTTTGTTGATTTTCTGAGTGTTGTTTAAAGTATCGTCAAGTAAAATTTTTATAAAAACACTACCTAGTCGGCCCTGAAAAATCCAAATTTCACAAGACTAACAATTCTATACTTTAGATTTTTGACTGTTCTTGTAATGTCTTTTGCACTCATCAGTGCCCTCTTGCTTCTACCAAGACTACTTTATCAGCTTTAAAGCTTTTGGTTAGAAATGGTATGGTATATAAAGTGCCAAATCTTTCCAAAACCACAACAGTACTGCGGTTGAAAGCATAATAAGCACAAAAGGCCATACCCCTTTTACGATCTCCGTAAGCCTTGCTCTTGCAATCGCTTGAATTATAAACAGATTCATTCCAACAGGAGGTGTTATCAAAGCAGTCTCTATCAAGATTACAAAGAAAAGACCAAACCAGATAGCATCTATACCTTTATCCATAATAGCAGGAAAAAGTACAGGCACCATAATAAGAAGCATAGATAGCGACTCTAGGAAAAATCCTATAAAGAGCAGTACCAAACCGATGGCAAATATAAATAGAGTGTGATTTTGTATATTATCAACCAAAAGTGCCGAAATGTTTTGTGGAATCATATACAAAGTTATGGCATAAGAGAAAACTTTAGCTCCGGCTATAATTATAAATATCATAATAGTAGTCTTTGCAGAGTCATAAACCGCCTCTTTTAGTTTTTGCCAATTCATTCTGCCCATTGCAAATGTCATTATTAAAGAGAGCACAAATCCTACTCCCGCACTCTCCGAAGGAGTTGCTACTCCCGCATAAATCGAGCCTATAACAGATGTGGCTATGAAGATAGTAGGCAAAGCCAATAGTGAGGCTTTATATCTCTCACTCCAGGTGGCTTTTGGCATAGAGTGGTACTCTTTGTTGATTTTAGAGTAAATCATACTATAAAGCACAAAAGCAGTTATCAAAAACAGTCCTGGACCAATCCCTGCCAAGAAAAGCTTTGGAATTGAGCTTTCGGAGACTATACCGTAAATGATAAGAGGAATTGAAGGAGGTATCAAGATACCCAAAGTTCCACCGGCTGCCAAAAGACCATAAACAAAATGCTTAGGATATCCTCTTTTTGTCATCTCTGGGATTGCAACGGTTCCTATAGTAGCCGCAGTCGCTACGGATGAGCCTGAAACTGCTGAAAATATTCCACATGAGAGTATAGTAGCCACTCCTAAACCTCCCGGCCAGTGTCCTATCCAGCTTTGAACGGCACCAAAAAGGTCTTTTCCCACTCTTCCTTTGAGAAGTATATTTGACATCAATAAAAACATAGGAACTGCCAGTAACTCAAAACTATCCATAGTACCATACAGTTTTTCAGGTATGCCTATAAGAGGAAGAGGAAAGTAAGCCAAAAGTGCAACACCAAGTCCACCCAAAGCAAATGCCACGGGAACTCTCATAACAAGCAGTAAAATAAGTAAGAAGAGGATTATAAAAGCGCTCATTATACACTCTCCCTTATCATTTCCAGCTCATCTTCGGGATTTAACCCAATTGTCCAGACTTTGACAATTTCCGCAATCGCTTGAAACATCACCAATCCAAAACCAATCCAAATGGAAGCTTGGGTAAACCACATAGGAACTCCTAAAAGAGTATCTGTATGGTGATTTTTCAAAGTTGAATCAATCCACAAATCATATCCGTACTTTGTAGCCACCAAACTAAATAGAAAAATAACTATCAATGAAAAAGTCTCCAAAATCTTTCTTATAGTTGTGGTGTGGTCTTTGAAGGCTATGTCGATTACTATCATATCTTTATGCTTAAGTGCAAATGCCACGCCTAGATAAGTAGCCCAAATTTGAGTGATGGAAGATATCTCATCCACCCAAATAGTAGGCATAGTAAAAACATACCTCATAAATACTTCATAAGTAACTATCAATCCAACAAAGAAGAACAACCAAGCAGAGAGTTTTCCAAAAAACTCTGAGATAGCATCTATAAGTTTAATCATGATTTTTTCCGATTTTAAATTTTGTAAGTATCTCTTTAAAAAAACTACCTAAATAGTCTCTCCAAAAAGAAGCGGGATTTACTCCCGCTTCTGATAACTGATATTACGCACCATATGATATGCATAGTGACTTTAGTGATGCTTTAGTGCAAGGCAAAGGTTTGAAATCCTAT
>CAYRRJ010000165.1:0-4255 GCA_964426645.1 uncultured Campylobacterales bacterium
CTACACGACGCTCTTCCGATCTATAGATTATGATAAAAGAGATTTTACCGATAAGTTTTATAATTTCACTTAGATTTTTCGGACTTTTTATAGTGTTGCCGGTTCTGTCGGTATATGCACTCTCCCTAAAAGGAGCAAATGAATTTTTAGTAGGAGTGACCATAGGCGGATATGCTCTTACGCAGATGCTTTTGCAGATACCTTTTGGTATGCTCTCGGATAAAATAGGAAGAAAAGTTACTATCGCCATAGGGCTTGTCATATTTATTATTTGCTCAATTATTTGTGCCAATAGTAGCGATATCTATATGTTGATGTTCGGTCGTTTCATACAAGGAGCCGGAGCCATAGGAGCGGTAGCAACTGCTATGATAAGTGATATGGTGAAAGAAGAAGTTAGAGCAAAAGCGATGGCGGTTATGGGAGGAAGCATAGCTCTCAGTTTTGCGCTTTCGATGATGATAGGGCCTTTTGTAGGAGGTCACTACGGGGTCGATAAACTTTTCTATCTTACTGCCGCTTTTAGTGTTATTGCTATCATCATACTCTTTACCAAGGTAAAAAATCCGCCGAAAATTCATCATGATTACGACTCAAACCCCAAAGATATAGTAGAGATTTTAAAAGACAGTAATCTTTTAAAAATGAATATAACAAATATGTTACAAAAAGGGATGATGACTTTGGCATTTTTGCTGATTCCTATACTTATGCTTCAAAAATTCGGATATGAAAAGAGTGAGCTTTGGAAAGTCTATCTTCCCGCTATGATTTTTGGGATACTAGCGATGGCACCTTCGGCAATCATAGGTGAAAAGAGACACAAAGCAAAAGAGATGTTGATGATCGGTATCTCCTTTTTTGCGATAAGTTACTATCTTTTAGGGCATTCAAGCAGTGCCGTTTTGTTTATAGTCGGAGTGGTTTTGTTTTTTATCGGATTTAATATCCATGAGCCTCTTATGCAATCGATGGCCAGTAAATTTGCAAAAGTCCATCAAAAAGGAACAGCCCTTGGTATATTTAACTCTTTTGGCTATATGGGTACTTTTATAGGTGGGATTTTTGGAGGATACTTTTTGAAAAACTACGGTATCGAAGTGATTTCGTGGATAGTCATAGGTGTATCTTTGCTTTGGCTTTTGCTAATTGCTAGTATGAACAATCCGAAAATTTATAAAAATCTATATCTTAACTATACGATTATAAACCTAGACAATGCCAAAAATCTTCACGATTTAGAGGGTGTCGTAGAGTGGTATAAAAACGAGAGCGAAGGGATACTCGTAGTCAAATACAATACCAAAATAAACTCCGAGGAAGATATACTAAAAGTTCTATCTTGATTACTCTCTTTTTTGTTTCGTTTATCTCTGCCACCTTGCTTCCTATGGGGAGTGAGGCGGTTTTGCTCTACAAGGTCTCTCAAACTCCCGATTTAAAATACCTCCTCTTTTTGGTGGCGACTTTAGGAAATACTCTCGGAGCAGTCGTAAATTATCTGCTTGGGAGGTTTCTAACGCTTTTTGCTATAAAAAAAGGTTATATGAAAGAAGAGTCTTTGAAAAAAGCCGAGAGATATTTCGATAAGTACGGTATCTTTGCACTCTTGCTCTCTTGGGTTCCTATAATCGGAGATCCTATCACTTTCGTAGCCGGAAGTATGGAGTATAGATTTTGGAAATTTCTGCTTTTGGTAACTTTTGCCAAAGGTTTTAGATACGCCGTTTTGATTTGGTTTATAAATTTTTGATAAAATCCTATAAAAAAATTTGGAGAGTTCATGAAAAGAGTTTTGGCTTTGGTTTTGGTTATGGCGAGTTTCGGTTTCGCAAAAGATACGCCTTTGGTGGAAGCGGTTAAAAAAAGTGATATGAAAGAAGTTTCAAAACTTTTGAAATCGGGAGTTGATGAAAAATCTAAAAAGAGAGCTTTAAATCTGGCACTTAAAGAGAAAAAAGCCTCTATAGCACAGCTTATTTACGGAGATAGAGACAATTATGTCTTTATACGAGCCGACGGCAAAGCTCCTTTGTATATGAAGTTGGACAGAAGAGGTTTCAGACTAAAAGACAAAGCTTTGGATAACAATGTCATTTTATTTGGTGCGGTGAGTCTTTATACTTTTAAAAAGAGTGCGGAAGCTTTTGATAACTTCATAAGAAAAAACAAGATAAAACCCAAAAATTTTGTTGTTTTGGCTATGATGAACAAACAAGGAGAGTATGAAGAATACAAAAAAATAAAGAGCGAAATAATGAAATATACAACCTTTTTGTATCTCAATTACGACTTTTATGAGCTTTTGAACAAAACTCTAAAATTTACGGGTACTCCGCTTTTTTTGCTCAGGGATAAAACAGGAAAAATTACCGACGGTTGGGTAGGTTGGACTATCTTTAAAGACAGCCCGAATTTCAAAGAGTTGATAAAATAGCTTACATGTAAAGCTTTGGTAACTCTATAACTTCTACCATTTCGCCTTTTTGTATGAGTTTGGTCTCTTCGTCTATTACAAGCAAAGAGGCGTTGTTTAGCATGTTGTTTAAAATCGCACTGCTTCCTACCTTTTTGCCCTCAAGATTTGCCACCACTTTTCCATCTTTCTGCAGTAGATTACATGCTGTAAATTCTTTGTACTTTGAGCGTTTGTTATAATCTTCTTCTATATAAGCTTTAGTTATCGGAAGAGAAAAATCTCCTCCCATTTTAGCTTTTAAGAATGGCAATATATACAAAAATGTACCTACACTAGAACTATATGGAAATCCGGGAAGTGCAAAGATGTATTTTTGAGCCAGTTTTACTATTTTGATATGTCGCCCAGGTTTTATAAAAGCTCCATCGACCAGGTATTCAGGTTTCAAATCTCCGACAACCTCTTTGACAAAGTCAAAATCTCCTACGCTTACTCCTCCTGTAGTTATAAGGATATCAGCTTGAAGCAGAGCCTCTTTAACCTTTCTTTCTATAGCATCTTTATCATCGCCTATAAGTTCAAATCTGATAGTTTCGGCTCCAAAATCCTTCAAAATTGATTCTATCGTTATATGATTAGAGCTTCTGATTTGTGCAGGAGAGGTTTTTGGCTCTCCAAAATCGAGTATCTCACTTCCTGTTGCCAAAATTGCAACTCTTGGTTTGATAAAAACCGACACCTGTACATATCCGAGTTCCGCCAAAAGTCCAATCTCGGCATAGCCGAGTTTTGTCCCTTTTTTAATAAGAATTTCATCTTTTTTGTAGTTTTCACCTACCGGTCTGACTGCGAATCCTTTAGAAACGGGAGAGATTATTTTTATTTTGTTATCAATGACTTCTACATTTTCTATAGGGATGAGAGTATCACTTCCTCTGCTCATCAAAGAGCCGGTAAAGGTCTTTATGCACTCTCCCTTTTTCACTTCAAGTCCGCTGTAACTACCTGCAGGAAGTTTGTCGATGATGGTAAGCTCTCCTAGTTTTTGGTCTTCAAATCTTATGGCGTAACCATCCATAGAGGATGTTTCGTCTTTTGGATTATCCTCTTTTGCTATTATATCTTCGGCTAAAACTCTTCCTAGTGCATCACTCAAGAAGAGTTTTTGGGAGCCAAAGTCTCCGTCTATTGATTGTTTTAATTTATCTAGTGTTATCTCAAATTTTTCAAATTTATCATACATTTTTCAATATCCCCGCACCTTTTAGTTTTAAACTTCTATCTTTTGCATAGACTCTTTTACCTTCTATCAAATCGTACTTCCATATAGGAGCACTTGCTTTAAAATCCTCTACAAATTCGTTTATAAGCCTTAGAGCCACTTTTCTCTGAGGAGAGATTACGGCTGAAATGTAAGAGCTTGTGTGGTTTGGCACATCTCCTTTTGAGTGAGCCATAAGCAGATATGCTCCCTCTTTGTTTGCTCTTTTTTGCCACTCTTCAAACCAACTCTTTAGTATAGGCTCGTATATATCGAAACTAAGACCGCTTATACCGCCTTCGTCTCTTACGATACCTATAAAAGGTATGAAAGCTCCGTAGTTTTTATCTTTGAATTTTTTGTACCATTTGGATAAAATCTCTTCAACGGGCAATGACCCTTCGTATAACTCCAGCATATCTCCTCCAATTATTTCAAAATAATTATGTAATTTTTGTAGTATATTTTAATTGTTTATATTTATAACTACATTATAAATATGTCCCGAAAGCGGGATTAGGAATTATAGCAAAAAATAATCAACATTATTTCTATACCGTAAAAAAATCTTTAAC
>CAYRRJ010000166.1:0-4242 GCA_964426645.1 uncultured Campylobacterales bacterium
AAACCTTTGTGTGGTAGGAGATGATGACCAGAGTATATATGGATGGAGAGGTGCAAATATAAAGAATATTTTAGAATTTCATAACTCTTTTGATGATGTAAAGGTTATAAAACTTGAAAAAAATTACCGCTCTACAAATCAGATTTTAAAAGCTGCAAATGCCCTTATAGAGCACAATAGACAAAGAATAGGAAAAAATCTGAAAAGTGTTATTGGTGACGGGAAAGAAATAGAGTATATAGAATCTCCTGATGAAAGTTATGAGTCAAGGATTGTGGCAAAAAAGATAAAAAAACTGATAGAAAATGGTGTCAATCCAAATGAAATAGCAGTACTCTATCGTATAAACGCACTTAGCCGTTCCTTGGAGGATGGTCTTAACAAAGAGGGTATTTCTTACAATATGGTTGGAGGAGTGAAGTTTTACGAAAGAGCTGAAATAAAAGATTTGATAAGTTATCTTAGGGTGATAACAAATCCTCATGATGATTTTTCTATGAAGAGAATCATAAACAAGCCTAAAAGAGGTCTTGGAAAAGTTACAATTGATAAAATAATGAAACAGGCTTTTGACAAGAGAGTTTCTATTTACGAGTTTATAATAACAAACCCGAAAGAGATTGAAGATATTACCAGTAAAAAAAGTTTTAAGGAATTAAAACATTTTGTTGAGAGCCTACAGAGTTTAAAGGAGATTGCAGAGGATTCAACTTATGATTTTATTAATGAATTTGAAAATGCTTTCAAGATAAGAGATTATTATTCAAATATGGCTGATTCTATAGAGAGAGTATCAAATATAGATGAATTTTACGGGCTTTTTAGAGATTTTGTCAAGCAGAATCCCGGATTTAGTGTAGAAGAGTTTTTGAATGATTTGGCACTTCAAAGTGATCAGGATCAGATAGACAGTGAACATATCTCCATAATGAGTGTTCATGCCAGTAAAGGGTTGGAGTTTGAATATCTTTTTGTAACAGGTCTTGAAGAAGGTTTCTTTCCTTTGATTGGTGACGGAAGTGATATAGAAGAGGAAAGAAGGCTGGGATATGTGGCGATTACAAGAGCGAAAAAAGAGTTGGTTTTAAGCAGTGCAAACAGCAGATTTTACAAAGGAAGAAGAGCCGAACTGAAAAAAAGCAGATTTTTAAAAGAGTGTGGAGTTTGTAAAGGTTCACTGGTACTTGAAAAAAGTACATCTTTTAAAAAAGGAGATTTGGTTAAACACAAGATATTTGGAATCGGAAGAATTTTTGAGGTAAGCAAAGTCGGAAGAGAGTTTAAACTAAAGATTAATTTTAGCGGAACAAAAAGGGATATTTTGGCATCTTTTGTGGAAAAAATATAAGATGAACAGATTATTTGTTGTAAATAAACCAAAAGGTTTGTCATCAAATTTTTTTCTAAAAAAGATAAAAAGAAAATATGGAGTCAAAAAGGCTGGATTTTCAGGTACCCTTGACCCTTTTGCAACGGGTGTGTTAATCGTAGCTTTTGGACAGTTTACAAAATTGTTTAGATTTTTGAAAAAAACTCCAAAAAGATACAGGGCGACTCTTTGGATAGGTGCTTTTAGTGAAACTTTAGATAACGAGAAGATAGAAAGAGTTGATATCTTGGCCCCTTTTGCTCCACACTCTATAGATTTGGTAGCTCAGAGTTTTCAAGGCGAGATAGAGTATCTCCCCCCAAGATTTTGTGCGAAGAAGATAGATGGTAAAAGAGCTTATGAGTTGGCTAGAGAAGGTATGAATTTTGAATTGAAAAAGATGAAAAGTACTCTTTATGATTTTAAAATTCTACATTATATGCATCCTTTTTTGACCTTTGAGGTTGGTATAAGTGAAGGTGGATATATAAGAAGTATAGGATATATGTTTGCTAGAAAACTGGGTTTTGACGGGGTTTTGACTTCACTTCAAAGACTTAGTGAGGGGGAGTTTGTGTATGAAGATGAAAAAGCGTTGGACCCCCTTTTGTATTTGGATATAGAAGATAATAGATATCTTGGGAATATAGAGGATATACATCTTGGCAGAGTTTTAAATGTGGAAAATTTTGAAAAAAAAGATGAAGGAGTCTATAAGTTAATAGACCGTGATTTTTTAACTCTTATCGAAATCAAAAACGATGGAGTTGAATATTTACTAAATAAGGTAAAATTGTGTTAATACTTTCAAGAAAACTGGGAGAATCCATACTCTTGGGCGATGATATAGAAGTGAGTGTTATAGATGTTTCCAAAGGCGTTGTAAGACTTGGTATAGAAGCTCCAAAAGATATTGTAATATTGAGAAAAGAGCTTAGTGATGCCGTAAAAGAGGCAAATGTAAAGGCTGTTAAAGATGTTGCTTTGGAGGAGTTGAATCTTCTTAGTAAGAAAATAGTAAAATGATATACAAAGCATATGCCAAAGTAAATATATTTTTAAAAATTACCGCTTTTAGAGGTAATTATCATGAATTGGTTTCAAGATTTATGGTTGTGGAAAATCTTTTTGATGAGTTAGAATTTCGCAAAAAGAGTAGAGATGCGGAGTTTGAGCTAGAGGGAGATTTCGGATGCCCTTTGGAGTCAAATACCATTTTTAAAGCCTACATAGCCCTCATTGAAGAGGGATATACCAAAGCAAAAGATTTTTTACAATCATATAGCTTACATGTAAGCAAAAAGATTCCCTCTTTTGCCGGTCTTGGCGGAGGGAGTAGCGATGCGGCGACATTTTTGAAGATGATAAACAAAGAAGCCTCTTTGGGTATAGATACCGATAAACTCTCCTATATCGGCTCCAAAGTGGGAGCGGATGTTCCTTTTTTCGTTTATAGTTTTAAAAGTGCAAATGTAAGCGGTATAGGAGAAATTGTAGAAGAGTTTAAAGAAGAGAGTTTGGATTTGGAGCTATTGACTCCTAAAATTTTATGTGATACTTCCAAAGTTTATAAAGAGTTTAGAAGAGATATCCATTTTGATATAGATATGGCTGATATTCTAAAGCAGATGCAAAGTAATGAGATAGTTGAAAAATTTACTTTAGTTGAGTTAAATGACCTTTTCAAACCAGCAAAAAGATTATATAGAGATTTGGAAAAGTATGAGAAAAAAGGTTGGTTTTTCAGTGGAAGTGGAAGTAGCTTTTTTAGGAAAAAGTAGTGGATTTTATAAAAGTAGATAAATCTAATATTGATATTTTATATAACCTTAACAGGGAGTTGGCTTTTAATGAAGGACAATCATCTCTCTTTAGTGCCGATAAAAGGGAGTATATAGATGCTTTTTGTGGAAAAAATCCTATGGTTTATGCTTTTTTGGTATATAACTCTCATAAATTGGTAGGATTTTGTATCTATTTTGAAAAGTTTGCTACATACTTGGCTTCTAAAGTGCTTTTTATTGAAGATTTATATCTAAGGAAGAGTAATTATTTATCAAAAGATGATATTTTGGATGTTTTATCATATATCCAGACTATTTCAAAAAGCAGAAATTGTAAAAGAGTTGAAATGAGAGTTTTGAAAAGATACAGTATAGATACAAAGTTACTTGAAAAATCAGGATTTAAAAAGATAGATAAATGGGATGTTTATAGATATGAAAATTAGAGGATGTTTTTATGGGTGAAACGATAGCTAGGAATAAAAAAGCTTATCATGATTATGAGATATTGGAGAAATTTGAAGCGGGGATTGAGTTAAAAGGTAGTGAAGTAAAGGCGATAAGAAGAGGAAGAGTAAATCTAAAAGACTCTTTTGTAAAAATTATGAAGGGTGAAGCTTTTCTTTTTAATGCACATATTTCGCATATAGAGACGGTAAATACGCACTTTGCACCGGATGAGAGAAGACCTAGAAAACTCCTTTTACACAGAAGAGAGATTGATAAATTGGAAGCCAAAGTAAACAAAGACGGACTCTCTATTGTACCTCTTAGTATATATTTTAACTCCAAAAACATAGTCAAACTTCAGATTGCATTGGTCAGAGGTAAAAAGTTACATGATAAAAGAGCCTCTATGAGAGAGAAAGATTTGAAAATGGAAGCAAAAAGAGCGATGAAGGATTATAGATAATGATACAGGAAAAAACAGACATTAATCTGGAAGACGAGATTTTTTTGGAAGAACCAAAACTCTATAAGGTTTTGCTTTTAAATGATGATTATACGAGTATGGAATTTGTTATTATGGTTTTGATGGAAATTTTTGGTTTTGAGGTAAAAAAAAAAAACAAAGAAAGAGAAAAAATG
>CAYRRJ010000167.1:0-4187 GCA_964426645.1 uncultured Campylobacterales bacterium
CAAAAGCATCATTAAAAAAGTGCAAAATCATCAATATAATATGGTTATCGTAGATGAGGCACACAAGGCAAGCGCCAGAGTCTTAAATAGCATAGTCTCTTCGCTTCGCTCCCAATATAAATTTGGATTTTCCGCTACTGTTTACAGAACCCACGAATATCAATTAGAGGATGTCTATAAGCTTCTTGGGAATAAGATAGCCAAGATTGATATTGAGCTTCTGTATAAAAACGGCTATCTTTTACGGCCAAAGATAGAGTTGATGGCGACAAAAAGTTCTGTTTCCGTTGAACAGGGTGTCATGTACTATTTTAGAAACAAGCTTGAGAACAATGAAAAGATGAGATGGGTATTTTCAAATCAGTTATTTAAAGAGAAAGCCCATAAGGCATTTGCACCGGAAGGAAGAACCATTAAGCAACTTGCTCTATCTCCAACAGCAAAAGAACTCTCCTTGATGGCTAGAATTGCAAAAGAGGACTATATAAAGAAACTGCCAAATGAAAATCAAGCAGATTCAAAAATGGCCTTTGATAAACAGCTTGGCTTGGCAAAAACAGGCATAGACCTATACTCTCCGCGCCTAAAAAGGCTTATCTCTAAAGCAAAGAACTTTTTTAAGCGGGAGAATGAGCAAGGAGCTATTCTCTTTAATACTATCGAAGCAGGAGAGAAAGTTGCGGAAGTTTTAAGAGATGCCGGTTATTCAAACATCATTGTTGCCAACGGTCAAACAGACAAGAATTACGAGACGATTGATAATCTATCTTGTGGCAAAATAAAGGATTATATCGTTATTAGTACCGTTCAGTTTCTTGGTGAAGGAAATGATATTCCGTCTCTAAGAAAAGTAATTATCGGCTCTCCTGTCTATCCACCGTTCTCTGATGCTGGAAGATTACAGCAGATTGTTGGCAGAGCAATGCGAATTGATGATGCGAATCCAAACAAGCAATGCCGCATTGTTCTTGCGGATGATGATACTATCGGCTGGATGGCAGAGAAGAAGAACAATGTAATTAACATTGTCAATGAAGTTGTGAAGCCGTCATGGAAAATCGATTCTAAAAAGATCATTCTCGTAGCAGGAAAAAAGAGAAGCGGAAAAGATACTTTTTTAAATACTGCAAAAGAGTATGTTGAAGCCAATGGTATCAATTCAGATTCGTTCGCCTTTGCCGATCCAATGAAAACCATTCTCTCTTCTATGCTCTCTATAAGTAAAGATACGCTCGATGAATATAAAAACAATACCGGAAAGTACAGTATTGCCAATAACGGCAAGTTTTTGTCTTTTTTGGAGTATGGGACGGCTTTTAAGGAGGTAAAAAAGACCGAAGTGATAAAAATTTTTATCACCGCAGCCAACAGTGAGCTTGGAGAATTTTCAAAATTCACTCTTGAAGATGCGAAAAAGATCCTTTCGGCTCTCTTTGGAGAAAATGGAAAAATACAGACATTTAGAGAACTGATCCAGAATTTTGGTTTCAATGCGATGAGGGAACACTGCGGGAAAAATATATGGATCGACAAAATGATAGGCAATCTTCACTCCTCTAGCGCTCCTTTTATATTTGTCTCAGATGCCAGAACGCCGGATGAGGTTTTTGCAATCAAAGAGGTATTCAAAGACTCTCATGTTGTGAAGATTGAGCGTGAAGGCTTGAGCAGTGGAGACACGCATAAGACAGAAACTTTGATAGATGAGATAAAGACGGACTACATTGTTGAAAATAATTCAACCCTCTCGTCTTTTAGTGAAAAAGTTAAAAATCTTTTTGATTCTGCTTTTAGTGTTTGTAAAAAAGATGATGTCTTGATCGTTCACAACAAGGAGAATTCTCTCTCGGAAGATGAGGGGCTAGAGAATCTTTTTCAATATACAAACTCTTTTTGAAAGAAAACTACATAAAAAAAATCATTTTTCCTATTTTTGGTAAAAAAAATATTATCATACTTGAAAATTTTAAAACTATAAAGGCATATTATGTTGAAATTCCCACTTAGAGATTTTAAAAAAATGGTTGAAGACGGCAAAAAAGAAAAACTTACCCAAAAGCTTGATGAGCTGATGTTCTTTATTGATATAAATAAAGCGCAGAAAGGGCTTTATCCAACAGCCATTCTCATTAATTCATCTGGTAAAGAGGTTATGATTCAGTATAACCCAGACAAAGCTCTTGTCTCCATCACTACACCTCAACAAGGCTTTGGGTACAAAATGGTAAAAGATAAAACAAATACAGATATTACAAATAAAGCCATTAAGGCCTACATTGAAAAAATCAATAAAAGCATGCAGGGGAAATTTATTTCCGGCGATACATTGACTGACACTCTTTTAGAAGAAGAGATAATCGACATGGTAAACATGGCCGGTGAAAAATTAGGGCTCCCGCTCACTGAGCAGCTTGAAATAACAAGTGATGAGATCAGACAAATAGTCAAAGCAGAAACAGAAAAAGTAAGAGCAAAGAAACAAGCTGCAACATCAACTGCTCAGAATCCTCAAGGCAAACAACAAAAATTTAAAAACTTTATCTCAGAAGAGGAGTATCCAGAGTTTTGTCGAAAAAGAACTATGGAAATCAACAAAAAAATGGATGAGTTTTGGAGGGGACTAAAATACGATAGAAAAAATGATATCCAGCAAGAGATCGTTGAGCGCTTTGGAGAAGGACAATCAATTATGCTAATGGGTGATACCGGTATCGGTAAAACATTCAACCCGGAGTATATCGCAAAAGAAAATGGAATCTCCGCTATGACAGTCAAGCTACACAGAGCTTCCGATTCAGTTGAACTGCTTGGGAAAACATCTTTTAGAGCAAATGACCTTACAGGTGAACAAGAGATGTTCTATGATTATGGTTTTTTAGCAAACGCCTTTAAGCAGACAGCAAAAGATTCTCGCGAAAATAGGAAAGGGTTTGTCTTGATATTAGATGAGATATTAAGAGCTGAGGACATGACTCCTTTTATCTCAAACCTGTCTGTTAATGGTAACGATGAATATGTTCTCTCTATTGACGAGAGCAATACTTTTGCGCGCATTGTTACGGATCAAGGAGAAGTATGGTTTCATGTGAGTGACGATATTGACAGAGAAAAACAGACATACAATATTGATGCTTCTGGTAGAGTTGTTCTGAATAATGATACGCAACCACTCTATAAATTTGATGGAAGCGCAGAACAAGCCGCAGAAAGACATTTTAGAGGCGATCTTCTCTCTATATATAGAGATGATTACAGAACCATCATTCAAAAAAACAGAAACAGCATCCTAGTCACACACAAGGAAAAGACAAAGATATATACTCCTGCAAGAGCGATATCCATTGTCGGGACGACAAATATCGGCGAGAACTATGAAGTAAATATGATGACAGACAATGCTCTTGTATCGAGATTAAACCCTATTCTTACAACAGCTCCAAAAATATCCTATATGGTTGATAAGACCATTCAAAAGATCGCAGAGACAAAACGCTGGACACCGGCAGAGCAAAAACAACTAAAGAAAGTGATTACAAATTTTGCAACCGCCCTTTCCAAGGTATTTAAAAACAACAAAAGCATAGAAAATCCACAGAAGATAAACTTTAGAATCCTTTCTGATATTGTTGGCGGTATTGCTCCAGAGAGACCTTTTGCTGACGGAAAATGGAATGTTGAAAATGTAATGAAGCGAAGTGCAATTAAGTTCTTAAGTATTGACTCTTCTCTTACTGCGGACGAAATCAAAAAGGATCCTATCATCGATGCTGTTGTGCGTGGTGCAGAGAAAGCCATCGAGCTTGCAGAGAATCCTGCATTTAAAGGCGTAAAAGAAGATAGCGTTGAGCAGTCTGCTCCTCTTGTTGAAGAAGATGATGGAATGGATGGTGTTGATGGCTCAGGGGGTATGAAACTATGAGCACGCAAGAAGATACTCGAAAGTTTGTAAGAGAATATATAAGTCCCGCGACTGTTGATGCCACATTTGCCGGTATTTTTGATATATCCAAAGGGTATAAGGTCTATGCGAAGCCGAATTTCCCAACGGCTGCGACATATTTTGATGAAAGAGAGAAAAAACACATCATCTTCATCGGTACTGATATGTCTCAATACACCAATGCTAATACGGTTAAGTCAATAAAAGACCTTGTGCGCTCTTTATTGATACACGAGCTTGGACATAC
>CAYRRJ010000168.1:0-1289 GCA_964426645.1 uncultured Campylobacterales bacterium
AAAATATTTCAAAATGAAATATTTTAAGGTTAAAACTGATATTATTCACTATAAATATAATATATTGCGTGATTTTGGTTTGAAAGGATATGATATGACAAATTTTGAATCTGTTATCAGTAAGATAAAAGATATAATTTCTCAGGAGTTGGGAGCTAAAAAAGTTTATGATAAAGATGTAGCAGAAGCTTTGGGGCTTAAACATCTTAGTTTTGCTACAATGAAAAGAAGAGGTAGAATTCCGTATAAAGAGATTTTGGATTTTTGTGCCAAAAGAAAAATCTCCATAAACTGGTTACTCTTTGATCAACTGGTGGAGAGCATACAGGAAGAGACCGAAAAATATACGAAAATTTACTATTTCAAAGATATTTATGCAAGTGCGGGAGGAGGGGCGTTAAACTATGAAGAGGATGCTAAAGAGCTTACTATAGACAGTGAGATTTTATACAAGCTGGGAGTTCATAATCCCAAAGAGGTTGAAGCTTTGAATGTTATAGGCGATTCTATGGAGCCGATTTTAAAAAATGAGGATATTGTCTTTATAAACAGAAATCAAAAGGATTTTAGAAAAGGCGGTATCTATATAGTATCAACTCCAAACGGTCTTTTTATCAAGAGATTGCAGTTTCAGGCAAATGGTATGCTCTCTTTGATTTCGGACAACAGTTCATACTCAGATGAATTGGTACATATAGACGATGTGGAAGTTCTAGGAAAGGTAGTAGGAGTGCTAAGCAGTGATATATAGCACTCCTTTGGTGTTATAAAGACTCTTTTATTTCAATGCTTTCTATTTTATCGCCCTGATTTATGCTGTCAAGTACTTTCATACTCTCTTCATCATCAGGCTCGATTCCACCAAATATTGTGTGAACCCCGTCCAAGTGTGGAAGATTGTCATAACAGATGAAAAACTGGCTTCCTCCCGTATCTCTTCCGGCATGTGCCATAGAAAGTTTCCCTTTTTCGTGTTTTGAAGTGTTATTGTCGCACTCACAAGCTATAGACCAGCCCGGACCTCCTGTTCCTGTTCCATGAGGACAGCCTCCCTGAGCTACAAATCCCGGAATTACTCTGTGGAAATTAAGACCGTTGTAAAATCCATCTTTTGCCAAAGTTGCAAAGTTTGCCACCGTGTTTGGGGCTTCATTCGGATATAGTTTTATCTTCATCTCTCCATTTTTTGTTTTTATAACAGCCCATTGAAATTTGTCCAATTCTTCTTTTGAATAATCGTATTTTTTTAAGCTCATTTATAAATCCTTTCTATTTTTTTGAAGATGAAT
>CAYRRJ010000168.1:1299-4184 GCA_964426645.1 uncultured Campylobacterales bacterium
AATTCGCAGTCTCTTAAGTCGTGAGTTACCATGATAGTATATAAAGATTTTTCTTTTGTTATTTTTTGTACCAGTTTTAACATATTTTGATGTATGGCATAATCAAGTGCACTAAAAGGTTCGTCTAGTAACAGTACTTTTTTTTCTCTCAAAAGTGCCCTGGCAAGTGCTACTCTTTGCTGTTCTCCTCCGCTTAAAGTAGATGAAATTCTGTTTTCATAACCTTTTAAATTTACCTCTTTTAACATCTCTTTAGCTTTTTTAATATTTTCTTTTTTGGGAAATAATGATTTATCTATACCCAAAGTAAGATTTTTTATAACAGTTAAATGTTCAAAAAGGTTGTAGTTTTGAAACAGTATGGTCAAATCTCTTTCATTGGTAGGAAGATTTGTTATATCTATGTTTTCTAATTCTATCTTTCCTTTCATAGGGGTTAGAAATCCGGCTATCAGGTCAAGAAGAGTTGATTTTCCGCTTCCACTCTCTCCAACTATTGCAGTTATTTGGGATTTTTCTGCTTTTAGAGTGTAACAGTAAGATGTTTTATCATATTTGTAAGTCAGATTTTCAATTTTTAACAATTTTTGGACCTTTGAAAATTTTTGGTATTATTATAAAAACAGAAGATATTATAATCAATAAAACCAAAGCAACACTCGAAGCCTCTCCTGTCCTATATGAACCCATCAAACCATATAGATACCAAGGAAGAGTTGTAAAATTCTCATTTCCAAATAGTGCTATAACTCCTAAATCTCCCAAGGAAAAACAAAATGAGAGTGCCAGAGTATATCCTATAGATTCTTTTAAAAATGGATAATCTATCCAAATCCATCGCTGATGTGGTTTTAGTCCCAAAGAAAAGCTGAGTTTATCATATCTGGTCGAGATTTTTTTTATCATAGGGTATATGGTAAAAATGCTAAAAGGTAAAGATAAAAGTATATTTGCACCAATAAGTGCAAAAAATGCCCAAGAGTTAAGAGAAAATCCGGAGTTTCTGGCTATCAAAAATACAGCCAATCCCAAAATCAGAGAAGGTATAGCCAAATATAGAGTAGAAATGAAAGAGATAACAAATGAAAATATTTTTGATGTTTTATAGTTTTTTAGTCTAAAATCCAAATCTCTTTTGGCATAGCTTAAGAAAATAGCAAGAAAGAGGGAAAAAAAAGATGAAATAGTGGCTATATAGATACTTGTTTTAAAAGATTTTCTAAAGATATCTCTTTGTATTACATGTAAAAGATTTTGATTTAATCCATCTACAACAGTTGCCAAAAGAGGTAATATAAAAAATAGAGCTGCTGATATTATGATTGTTTTTTGGAAAAGTGAAATTTTTGTTTTTTCATTCCACGGTATTTTGTTGTTTTGAGTATTAATATTTGATATAGAGTGAGACAAAGATGATGAAACCAGCACTAAAAACAGTGATATAAAGAGTTGAACCAAAGCCAGTTTGAGAGCCATAGCTATATCAAAATCTACTCTTACGGCTTCATATATTGCAACTTCCAAAGTATTATAGGATGGATTTCCTCCAAGAGTCAAAACTATCGCAAAGGAGGTAAAACAAAGAAGAAAAATAGTAGATGATACCGGTAGTATTGATTCTTTTAGAGATGGTAACTCTATAAGGATAAATTTCTGAAAAGTTGACAAACCTAAACTCTTTGAAAGTTTGTATCTCTCTATAGGGATAGATTGAAATTTATGTAAAAAACTTCTTATGGAGTATGAAGCATTTAGATAAGTATGAGCTATCAAAATTCCTGTAAGCCCATATATAAAACCGCCCAAATTGTTGTGGAAAAAATAGTCAAAGACTTGGTTTATCCAACCGTTTCTTCCCAAAATTGTGATCAGTCCCATTACAACTACAAGAGTAGGTAGTACCAGAGATGAGGAAAACAGTGCTATAATCAAATCTCTGCCCAAAAAATCTTTTTGATGATGCAGTGCCCAAGCTACCAATATACCTATAAAAACTGATAAAAGAGTTGATAAAAAAGCTTGAAAAAGAGTAAATTTCAAAAGAGAAATTACTCTGGGAGTCAGAGGGTTTGAGATAGATTCTTTAACAGATGCATCAAAAAGAGTAAAATAGATAAAAACAAGAGCAAAGAAGAGTGAGAAGGAGATAAAAATACCGGGTAAGAGTGAGTATCTAAATCTCCAAAACTCTTTTGTCATGTTATTTTTTTACAGCTTCCAGCCACTCTTTTATATAGCTTTTTCTGTTTTTTTCAACATCTTTTCCATCAAGTAATAACATCTTTGACAAAGGAGGCTCAAAACCTTTCGGCAGGTCTGTTTTGACTACGGGATATGTCCAGTTTGTAGTAGGAATGATTTTGGCAAAGTCCTGACTTAGAGTAAATCTGAGGAATTCTTTTGCCAGTTTTTTATGTTTTGATGATTTTAAAATTCCTGCAACTTCTATCTGTGAATAATGCCCCTCTTTAAAAGGTGCATATTTATAATTGTATTTCTTTTCTGCAATAATATGATATGACGGAGAAGTAGTATAGGATAAAACCATATCAGCTTCACCTTTTAAAAAGAGACCGTAAGCTTCGGACCAGCCTTTTGTTATGGTTAATATGTGCGGAGCAAGTTTTTTCCAGTAATCTTTGGCTTTCTCTTTATATACGGCTTTTACCCAAAGAAGAAGTCCGAAACCAGGAGTTGAACTTCTGGGGTCTTCGATAACGATTTTAAAATCTTTCGGCATTGAAGCCAACTCTTCAAATGAATGAGGAGGATTTTTAAGTTTGTTTGAGTCATATACAAAAGCAAAATAACTAAAATCGTACGGTACAAACTCATCATCACTCCATTTTACAGGAAGAGCATTTATATTGGAAGTTTTTATATTG
>CAYRRJ010000169.1:0-4177 GCA_964426645.1 uncultured Campylobacterales bacterium
ATTTCTAAATCTCCTGCCTTTTTAAACATATCGTAAACTTTCTCTCTAAGCTCCGGTGTAAAGAGGTCAGGTCTCTCTTTTTGAGTTGAGTTTATCATATTTTGAAAAAGCAACAGATGTGTTATCTCATCTCTTTGGATAAATCTTATCATCTGTGCACTTCCTAGCATCTTACCAGCTCTTGCCAGAGCGTAGATAGCTGTAAATCCGGCATAAAAATACAAACCTTCCAAAATCTGATTTGCAAACATGGCAAGCACGAGTTTTTCATCTGTAACATCACCCGCCAACTCTTCATAAACGCTTGAGATGTAGTCGTTTTTCTTTCTTAGTATATCATCGTGCTTTTCCATCTCATATATAAGATCTGTGTTGTCACAAATTGCTTCAACCATCACGGCATAACTTTTTGAGTGGTTAGCCTCTTCATAAGCTTGTCTAGTCAAGATAGCATTGATTTCAGGAGCTGTTATATAAGGGTTTATATTGTCCGCTAAGTTATTGGTTTGAAAACTATCCATACTGATAAGCTGAGACCATACCAAATCATACATTCTCTTCTCAGCATCAGTAAGGTTTCGGTTATAGTCTATAACATCTTTTGTAGTATCTACCTCTTTTGGAAACCAGGTATTTGCTTCCATCATGTCCCAAAGTTTTAGTGCCCACTGATACTTTGCTTTGGTAAAGTTTAAAATTCCGTGAGGATTTCCTCCGAAGATTCTTCTCTCTCCGATAGTTTCGTTTGAGCTTGGATTATATATTCTTTTTCTTTCCATATTTCTATCCTATTTTTTCTTTTATTTTATCCTATTTAACTAAAAAATTTGATAAAGTTTATATACTCTTAACCCAAGCGGTACTATACTTATAGTATTATCAGAAGGATTTTAAATGATAGAGATTACATTTAATGCATTCTCCTTTTTAAGAGAAAGATTAAAAAAACAGAATTTTCCTTATGTAAATCATAAAATAAGTCTTGAAAACGGTTATACTCCGAAGAGATTAATAGATGATTTGGGATATGAGGAGGGAGAGGTTGAGTTTGTATTTATAAACGGGAAAGTTGCCCCTTTTGATACTGTTTTAAACGACGGTGATAGAGTGGCAATCGTACCTCCGGGGACTCCGGGGTCATATAGATTGATTTTGGGAGCTAAAAAAGTAGAAAATAAAAATTAAAACAACTAATTAAGACAAATTTTATCCTATTTGGCTATAATTATAAATATTTTTAATATTAAAGGAAAAAATATGGCAACAACCAAATTAAAAGGTAATGATGTAAATCTAGCTGGAAATGAAGTAAATGTAGGAGATAATGCTCCAGAAGTAAAAGTAGTAGCTCAAGATTTGAGTGAAATCAGCATAGGTGGTAAAAAAGATAAAGTACAAGTGATAGTAGTAGTACCTTCACTGGATACTCCTGTATGTGCTGCTGAAACTAGAAAATTTAATGAAGAAGCAGCAAAGATTGACAATGCTGAAGTAACTGTGGTATCTATGGATTTACCTTTTGCAATGGGTAGATTTTGTACAACAGAGGGAATCGAAAACCTAAAAGTGGGAAGTGACTTTAGAAACAGAGATTTTGCAAATGCTTATGGTGTTTTGATAGCTGACGGTCCTTTGGCGGGAGTTACATGTAGAGCGATTTTCGTAGTTGATTTGGATGGAAAAGTGGTTTATAAGGAAATTGTTCCTGAAATAACTGAAGAACCTAACTATGACGGAGCTTTAAAAGCAATAAATGATGCAACATCAACTAGTTGTTGTGGAACTTGTCAATAATCATATATGTCTAAAATAGATATATTTTCTCAGCCGCACCAGCCATTTTTTATGGCGGGTGTGGCTTTTTTTATGCTTTTTTTATCCATTTTCGGATTTTATTTTTCAGGTTTGCTTGATATAGATAAATCGATTGCCTTGATACATGTATTTCCTCTTGTGTTTATAGTTTTTACACAGTTTTTTTTGGGGTTTTTATTTGTGGTGTTTCCCAAATATCTTATGAGACCGAGTATAGACAGGAGTGAATACAAAAACAGGGCGATTTTATTTTTTATAAGTGGTTTGATTTATCTGTTTAGTCTTTTTGTGGATAATCAAGTTTTTATCAAACTCTCTATTTTGGCTGTTTTGGCTTCTCAAGTTTTTAGTCTTAACACTCTCTTTTTTGTCTATAAAAAAAGTTTTGTAAAAGACAAAAAAGATACGAAGTTTATTTTGATATCTTTTGCTTTTGGGATTTTATCCATTCTTTTTATATTTATCTCTACATTTGATTTTTCTTATAATTATGTGATAGAAAAATTGGGTATAAATACAGGATTTTATCTCTTTTTGTTTGGTGTGATTTTCACAATTTCTCAAAAAATGATACCGCTTTTTACCTATAACAAAGTACCGGGATATGCCATAAACAAATCAAAGTATCTGCTGGAGATACTCTTTTTGTTACTATTTTTCAAAGTTGTATTTCAAAATTTTGGGTACAGTTTGGTTGATTTTATTGTTAATTTTGCTCTTTTTCTCTTTTTGGGATATGAACTTTTTAAGTGGAAACTGCCTGTTTTTAGAGTAAGTGCAATTATGTGGGTATTGTATGTTGCTCTTTTTTGGATTCCTATAGGTTTTCTCCTCTTCTCTCTTCAGTTTCTGTCTGAAATTTTGGATATAGATTTTGTATTTGGTTACGCGCCTGTACACTCTATTGCGCTTGGTTATTTTACAATGGTGTTTGTTGGATTTGGTACCAGAGTGATACTAGGTCACTCAGGAAAGACTCCTACAGCCGATAAATTTACAAAAACTGTTTTTGTGCTTATACAATTTGTTGTTTTGATAAGAATTTTTGCAGGGGTTTCTCCGAATTTTAATTTGGATTATAATTTTTGGATTTTATTTGGAAATTTTCTACTTGTAAGTATTATTGGAGTTTGGTTTTTACGATTTGTTAGAGTATTGATTTACCGAGAAAGTTGATTTCTCGGTAAATCTTGTATGCTTTTTATTTATTTTTTTCATAGATTATTCCTTTTTAATAATTTGTAGAATTATAACTTTGGATTATTGATGGATTATTAATAAAGATTAAAATTCTCGAAGTGAGATCTCTAGTTTATCTGATAGTTTGGTTGTCTCAAGTAGCTTTTTTTGCTGATTTATTTCGCCAACAGTGTCTTCTACATGTAGATAATTTTGGAGGTAGTAGGTATGTTTGTATCCTCTTTTGTACAAATCATCAATTATGCTGTTTATATCATCTTCGTTTAACAAGTCGGAATGTACGGTTGTCCTAGCTTCAAATGGGAAACTGTTTTTGATAAGGTAGTTTAGTGTCTCTTCAAAATCATCAAAGTTTCTATTTTTTGTAATTGTTTGAAACTTCTCTTTAGGTGCTTTGTAATCTAATGCTATATAATCTACAAGACCTTTTTCTATCAAGCTTTTTAGAGTTTTTGGATTTGTTCCGTTTGTATCTATCTTGATTTTGAATCCCAAATCTTTTATATCTTTTGCCAGTTTTTGCAAATGAGGATAAAGTGTACACTCTCCACCGCTGAGAACAACTCCTGTAAGTCTGCCTTGTCTTGTTTTCAGAAAATTCAGAGAATTTTCTATACTGATAGAGCCTTCTCCAAAAACTATAGGGGTATTATAGCAGTAGGGGCAACGCATATTGCACCCGCAAAACCAAAAGATAGACGCTAGATTTTCGGGGAAATCCAGCGTCGTAAATTTGGTTATGTCGTAAAGTGGGCTATCTGTGAGATAGTCTTTCGACAAACTGTACTCTCTCTTTGTGTTCTCCGGTTTTACCTACATTAAAGCTTTCAACCGGTCTGTGGTAACCCATAACTCTAGTATAAACGATACATTTTGTTCGTTTGTCTTCTAACCTTTTGAGTAATTCATCTTTGCTCATTACTCCTCCTTATTATTTGATTTTTCTAACTCTTCCAATAACTCTTTGTCACAATACGGACAAAATTCATGTTCTCCGCTTATATAACCGTGTTTTTCACATACTGAAAAAACAGGGGTTATAGTCAGATAAGGCATCCTATAATTTGAAATAACATTTTTTACTAGTTGTCTGCATGCCTCAATTGAACTGATTCTCTCTTTCATATAGAGATGCAGTACTGTACCTCCTGTATATTCACAT
>CAYRRJ010000170.1:0-4173 GCA_964426645.1 uncultured Campylobacterales bacterium
TTGCACTAAAACATCACTAAAGTCACTATGCATATCATATGGTGCGTAACATCAGATTATATTTTAGCTAGTACAAATCATCTATAACTGTTCTTTTTTTTCAACAGGATATGTTTGAAAAATACATTCCCTTAAATATCAAAAAAGACTAACCATAGAGTTTTTTAAATATCATTATTGCAATTATTGTTGAAAAAAGAGTAAGTGTTACATTTAGAATAATATTTAGGATTACTCTTCCATAATCACCATCTTGAAGCATAGTTACATTTTCCAATGAAAAAGTGGAGAATGTTGTCAGAGCACCTAAAAATCCGGTGATAACCAAAGCTTTGTATTCAGGTTCTACTATATTTTGAAAAAACATAGCCATAAAACCTATGATGAAACTTCCTAGTATATTTACACTTAAAGTTCCTATGGGGAAAAGGGTATCGAACTGTTTTTGAACAAATCCCGCTATTAAAAATCTGCTTATCGCACCAAAAAAACCGCCAAAACCTATATATAGTAAAATAGTATAATTCATCTTATTTATGCTTGTATTTTATAACTTCTGTATCACTTATAGTTGTCAGACCCTCTTCAATCATATAGTCAATTTTATCTATAAAAGAGTAGATTTTCTCTTCGTTGTCGATTATTTCTATGATTATGGGTAACTCTTGGGATATACTCCAGACATTGAAAGCTCTCAGTTCTGTATGGGCTCCGATTCCGGCAACTCCTTTAAAAACGGTGGCTCCTGCCATATCATTCTCTTTTACCTCTCTTAGTATCTCTTCCCAAAGAGGTTTTCCATCAAATTTATCCTGATTGTCTATATATATTCTTACTATCTTTTTTTTCCCGAGATATCTTTTCATAAAGGCTCTCCTTTGTTGAACTTCTCAAGTTCTTGGCTCATCTCTTTTCTTATGTTTTCATACCATTTTTCATCTTTTTTAGGATCTATAAGGTCAAGATATTTTACTATTATAGTGCCACTTTTGGCTTTTAGGTTTTGGGAATCAAGGATATTCCTAGTATTGAATACAACTACAGGTTGAACTAAAAGATCAAGTTTCTCGGCTATATATTTGGCTCCGTTTTGAAATTTTAAAATTTTGTCACCTTTTCCTCTTGTTCCTTCCGGGAATATTGCTATAACTCTGCCTTCTGAAAGTCTTATTTTTGCCTCTTTGAGCATTTTTACAAGTGAGCGTCTGTCTTTTCTGTCTATTACTATCATTTTTGGAGCTTGCAGTATATGTCCAAAAAGAGGTATGTCTCGTATCTCTTTTTTTGCAACCCAGCACAAATCTCTGGGATATATAGCTTCAAGTGAAGTTATATCCAAAAGACTTTGGTGGTTGACAAGTATCATATCTGCTCTACTATCAGGCTCT
The DNA here is from genome assembly GCA_964426645.1 of uncultured Campylobacterales bacterium. Lineage (GTDB taxonomy): Bacteria > Campylobacterota > Campylobacteria > Campylobacterales > Sulfurospirillaceae > CAYRRJ01. The sequence continues at coordinate 1,389 of CAYRRJ010000170.1, forward strand.
CCTATCTGTTTTATATCAAATCCTATAAGATATTTTTGCATGTTTGCCCATGCTTTTCTTATAACAAAAGTTTTGTTTCTGAATATATACATTAAAACTATAGTGATAAGTACGGTTATAACAAACTGCACAAGTATATAGATCGCTTTAATTCTTGATAACATTTTTCTCCTTTATCCATCCTATTTTGCCATTAGGCAACAGTATTTTTATGTAATCGTAATCATTTCTGGACGTTATTTTTTGGGCATACAGTACTCTTGGTGTAACATAGAAAACAGTTGAATTTTTTGTAGGAAGTATATGTACTTTTGTTTTTGATGATATTTTAATACTGCTGAAAGGATTTATATCTATAAGAAACATAGCTACTGTTATAATCAAAAGCAGTATATATACAATTTTTTTTCTTTTTATAAAAAGAAAAATCAGTACTAAAGCAGTCAATGCATAGGAAATATTTTTATATATGGTAAAAGAACTGTCTTTTGGATTTAGATTACTTTGTGTACTGATTGTTTGGGTATCTACTATGATGTCTATGTTTTTGGTTACAAAACGATTTTTTACAGTATTGAAATATTTAAATTTAAATATTTTTGTTTCTTTTGGTATGATGGCATAATAGTATATTTTGTAATAAGGAGTATTGTCCATCTGCGAATCTATTCCGTCTCTTTTTACCCATTCTAGTTTAAAATCTTTTAAATTGGAATTTTTTGCCTGAATTTCCAATACCGTTATAAGAGAGGTTTCATCAAATGTTGTAGTTTTTGATTTTAAAATATTCAAAGATTCTGCGATAACACCACAAAAGTATTTATCAGTGTTTAGATTTATTATATTTAGATGTATAGTTGGAAATTTTTGTGAATCCAAAAGAGTATCATCATAATATATTTCAAAATCCATATCGGGAAAGGTTGCATTACTTTCCACAGCTTTCATGTAGAAAGTTTTATAAAAAATTTCATCACTGAACCATTTCCATTTTTCATCTGCATTTAAAATTTTTATACCATTGTCGGAGTAGATTCTGTTTTTTATCTCATTAAATTCTTTGTTAGCTATTATGGCTTTGACTTTTATTGAAAACACCTGTCCTACGAAAACTCTTGATGGATATTTTTCATATGATAAAAAAATTGACTGTTTTTTGATGTTTTGAAATGAAGTAGAGTTTATATCTGTAGAGCTGTTTGTTTCATTTGCAAAAGCAACTGAGAAAAAGAGTATAAACCCTAAAAATATCTTCATGAGACTATTTTATGAATCCCTCTAACATTTTTACTCCGTCACTGGAACCAAGCATATCTTCCATAGCTCTTTCAGGGTGAGGCATAAGTCCAAATATGTTTTTATCCTTGTTACATATACAGGCTATCTCATCAACCGAACCGTTTGGATTTAGCCCTTTTCCTTCTTTATCACAGTATTTTAATAAAACTTGTTCATTATCATATAGCTGTTTTAATCCGTCATTATCTATAAAATAATTACCTTCTCCATGTGCAATAGGTATATTTAAAATTTCACCTTTTTGTGTTTTTCTCAAAAACTGATTGTTGTTATTTATAACTTTTAAATAGTGATATTTTGAGATAAAATGTACATTTGAATTTCTTTTCATTGCACCTTGAAGCATTTTTGTTTCAAGAAGCATTTGAAATCCGTTACATATACCAAGTATATAGCCACCTTTTTTACCATGCTCCATAACAGTTTTCATAATAGGAGAAAATTTTGCTATTGCAGCACTTCTGAGATAATCACCGTAGCTGAAACCTCCGGGTAATACTATCAAATCTGTATCCTGTGGTATGACTTCTTCTTTGTGAAATACCAGTTTAACATTTGCTCCAAGTTTCTCATATGCATACTTGGTATCAATTTCACAGTTGGTACCAGGAAAAACAATTACTGAAACTTTCATTATTTTATCTCTATCTCATAGTTTTCTATAACAGTATTTGCCAAGAGTTCTTCACACATCTCTTCTACTCTGCTTGTGTCTGTGTCTTTTTTGATTTTTAGAATTATCTGTTTTCCAACTCTCACATCATCAACTTCATCAAATCCCAATGAGGTTAGGGCATGATGTACTGCTTTCCCTTGAGGATCAAGCACTCCCGGTTTTAACTGTATATTTACTATTACCTTTTTCATACTATTTTTTCACTCCCAATATTCTATTTAAAACCTCTTCATAAGCAACTTTAACTCCACCAATACCTTGCCTAAATCTATCTTTATCCAACTTTTCATTTGTTTCGATATCCCAAAAACGGCAACTGTCAGGACTGATTTCATCACTTAAAAGGATGTTGCCCTCTTTGTCTGCACCAAATTCAACTTTAAAATCCACAAGTTTCAAACCTTTTTCTTCAAAAAAACTTTTAAGGATAGAGTTTATCTCTCTTCCTAGCCTTTTAAGCTCTTCAAGGTCTGACTCACTTTTAACCAGGTCCAGAAGAAGACAATGTTCATCGTTTATCAAAGGATCGTTTAGTGAGTCATCTTTGTAGTAAAACTCTACCAAAGAAAAAGGAAGAACTTTTCCGTCTTCTATACCAAGTCTTTTTGTAAGAGAGCCTGTAGCTATGTTTCTGACGACAACTTCAATAGGAATTATATCTACTTTTTTTACAAGTTGATGCGTATCATCAAGTGTTTTTACCAAATGAGTTTTTATGCCATGACTCTCAAGAAGTTTAAAAAGTTGAGTAGTGATTTTGCAGTTTAATGCACCTTTCCCACTTTCACTTCCTTTTTTTGCATCATTTCC
>CAYRRJ010000171.1:0-4163 GCA_964426645.1 uncultured Campylobacterales bacterium
CCTCTCATCTGCTTCATAAGGTTTAAATAGTAGTGCAGGTTATGCAGACTTGCAAGTCTAAAATAGGTAAGTTCTTTTGCTCTAAACAGATGATTAAGATATCCTCTGGAGTAGTGTTTACATGTAAAGCAGTTACACTCTTGGTCTATAGGATTGTCATCATGGATATATTTGGCAGATTTTATATTTATTTTTCCAAAGGAGGTAAAAAGGGTACCGTTTCTTGCATTTCTAGTTGGCATGACACAATCAAACATATCTACCCCTCTTTCTACATTTTCAACCAAATCTTCGGGAGTACCTACACCCATAAGATATCTGGGTTTGTTTTTTGGCATAAAAGGTGTAGTATATTCTACTGTTTCATACATAAGCTCGTTTGATTCTCCGACACTAAGACCTCCTATAGCGTAACCGTCATAACCTTCCAACGAACATAGTTCATTTGCAGAGATTTTTCTAAACTCTTTATCTGTACCACCTTGAATAATGGCAAATATATTTTGTTTTTCTCCAATTCCTTTAGCTTTTTGACTCAGGTGGTACTCTATAGCCTCTTTTGCCCATTTTGTTGTTCTTTTGATGGAGAGAGCCACTCTCTCTTTGGTCGCAGGAAGTGCTACCAAATCATCAAGTATCATCATGATATCGGAGTTTAGGTTGTATTGGATATCCAAAACTTTTTGAGGGGTAAAATAGTGTTTTGAGCCGTCTATATGGCTTTTAAACTCTATTCCGTTTTCATCGGCTTTGCTTATATCACTTAATGAGAAAGCTTGAAATCCTCCGCTGTCTGTTAAAAAACTGTTTGGGAATTTTGTAAATCCGTGAATTCCTCCAAACTCTTTGATAATATCATCTCCGGGTCTTAAATAGAGATGATATGTATTGCCTAGTATTATATCTGCTTTTAATTCATCTTTTAAATCTATAGCATCCAAACTTTTAACACTGCCAACTGTACCAACAGGCATAAAAACCGGTGTTTTGATTGTGGAGTGGGCTGTTTGTATGGTACAGGCTCTTGCATTTTGGTCTGTATTATCTATATCAAATTTCATTTTGGTATAATATCCTTGTATAATCTATGAATGTTATGATAGCAAAAGTTATATGACAATAGCGTAAAAAAGTTTTAAAAAAAGAGAAAGTAAAATGAAAATTATCTTGGCGATAGCCAAAGCTTTAGTGAGAGGAATTAAATCTGAGCTTTGCTTGGATTTAAGGAGAGAGTAAAATGAAAAAAATTTTAATAATAGCTGATGGTATTTTGGCAAAACATTTTCTCCAAAGGGTTATGGATATAGGTTTGGGAGAAAACAGCTATTATATTGTAACTTATGATGATAGAACACTGCCGGATAAAGAGTCTGAAAATTGTAAATTTTTTGATTTTGATCCTACCAGTTTTGAAAAACTTTCTCTACTTTTGGTTGAAGATTTTTATGAAGTTATGATAATAGTTTCTTCAAAAATCGATGCTGTAGGAAGTTATGAAAATATAAGAAAAATAAAAAAAGATATACAGATTGTAATGGTTGACAGGTGGGGGTTGGAGTATGAAGACAGAAGGCTCTATCTTTTAGACAGTAGAGAAGTTTTGGCATCCAGATTTGCAGACTATCTTCCTGATATGCCGGTTATCGCACAAAATGTCGGACTTGGCAAGGGTGAGATTATGGAGATAAGAGTTCCTATAGGTAGCTCTTTTGTTTATAGGCATTTAGCTAGTATTGAACAAAATAATTGGAGGATAGCTGCTATTTACAGGGCAAATAAGCTTATTTTGCCTAGAGATTCTCTTATGATTCTGCCAAATGATGTGATGCTCAGTATTGGTGACCCAAATGTTCTAAAGAGTGTTTTTAGCAGTGTAAAACAGGAAATAGGGCAGTTTCCTCTGCCTTTTGGTCAAGTTATATACTGTCATATAGATATGTTGGTTATGGATGAAAATAGGATTGAAATGTTGTTAAATGATGCAATGCTTTTACATTCAAAAATCAACTCAAAAAGATTGCATATCAAAGTTATAAACCCTACCTATTCCAAAATGTATGAAAAAATAAAAAGTTATGCAAACAGCAAATATATAAGTGTGGATATTGATTTTTATGAACAGGATACACAAAAGAGTATAAAAAAAGATATAAAAGTTTTAAATATAGGTTTGGTAGTTGTAGATTATGATTTTTTCAAAAAATACAAATCAACTCTCTTTGAGATAAAAAAACCTGTTTTCAAGACAGGAGCCTGGGGATTTTTGGAATTAAAGGATGCTGTTGTTTTGAGTAGTGATAATGATGACATAGAAAAAGAGTCTTCTGTAATATTTGATTTTTCCATTCAACTTGATTTGTCCATAAAATTATATGATTTCAATCCTGAAATTGTTGATGATGAAGAAAATGATTTGGTTGAACATTTTGAAAACCTTTCAAAACTTTTTTCCAAAAAAGTGGAAGTTATCAAGCCAAAGTCAAATCCTATTATCAAATTGAGACATGAAAAAAATATTTTACAGTTTGTTCCATTTAGTGAAAAAGTAGTAAATTCAAATATTTTTTCAATTTTTTCAACAGATATGGAAAAATTATATTTTAAATTAGCACAAAGTTATCAACTGTTTATACCGGTAGTAGCAGAGGAGCAAGAGTGATAGTAGATATAACATTACCTAAGATTGAGAGTAGAAGTTATAGTGTTTTTATAGATGAATTAAAAGCTATAGAGTTAGACACAAAAGTTATAATAGTTACCAATCCTACAGTTGCAAAGTTTCATTTGGATAAGTTTAAATCTAAAGTTAAATCAAAAGAGTTGTATGTAGTAACTATTCCTGATGGAGAAGAGTATAAAAATCTAGAAACTATAGAGTATATTTTGAATGAGTGTTTTAAAGCCAGATTAGATAGAAAATCGATTTTGATTGCTTTAGGCGGTGGAGTTATAGGTGATATGACAGGATTTGTAGCTTCTGTTTATCAAAGAGGTATAGAGTTTATACAAGTACCCACTACTCTTCTCTCTCAAGTTGATGCAAGTGTAGGAGGAAAAACAGGAGTTAATTGTGAATTTGGTAAAAATCTAATAGGTGCTTTTTGGCAACCAAAGGCTGTATATTGTGAGACTAGATTTTTACAAACTCTTCCAAAAAGAGAGTTTAGTGCTGGAGTAGCAGAGATAGTGAAAATGGCCGTTACATTTGATAAAGAGTTTTTTGGGTGGCTTGAAAAGAGTGATATAAGAGAAAATGAAAATCTTAAGATAGCTATTAAAAAGAGTATTGAAACAAAAGCCAAAGTAGTATCTTTGGATGAGAGAGAAAGCGGAGTAAGAGCTGTTTTAAACTATGGACATACCTTTGCGCATGTAATAGAAAATGAGACTAAGTACAAAAAATACCTACACGGAGAGGCTGTGAGTATAGGTATGGTTATGGCAAATGCCTTGGCTTGTGAAATTGGTTTGATGAGTGAAGAAGAGTTTATGCGAGTAAGAAAACTGCTTCAAAGATATGATTTGCCGATTGATTATAAGATAGATTCAGCAGAAGATTTTTATGAACATTTTTTTCTGGATAAAAAGAGTTTTAAAAACAGGATAAAATTTATACTTCCCAAGTCCATAGGCGGTTATGAGATGAGAGATGATTTGGATAAAAGTACTGTAATTAAAGTTTTAAAGAGATTTAATGCCTAAAGTATATTTTAAAACGTTTGGTTGCAGAACAAATATCTATGACACTCAAATAATGATGCAATCTTTAAAAGATTTTGAGATTGTTAAAAATGAGGATGAAGCTGATATAGTTGTAGTAAATTCATGTACGGTTACAAATGGTGCGGACAGTGGAGTAAGAGGTTATATAAACTCTATAAACAAGAGAGGGAAAAGAGTCTATATAGGCGGTTGTGGTGCTATAAGTAAAGGAAAAGAGCTTTTTGAAAGAGATAAGGTTTTTGGAGTTTTTGGACACTCTGAAAAGGAGAGTTTAAACAGGCTTTTAAAAAGAGATGAGAGATTTGTAGAGATAGGTGATTTAAAAAGCTTGGATAAAAGTATAGTTGAGGATTATTCCGGTAAAACAAAGGCTTTTATAAAGATACAAGAGGGTTGTAACTTTAGATGTTCATACTGTATTATTCCCTATGTAAGAGGAG
>CAYRRJ010000172.1:0-4158 GCA_964426645.1 uncultured Campylobacterales bacterium
CCATATCGGCAGGTATAGGTGCACTTTGGGGAAGAGCCCATGGAGGAGCAAATGAGTCTGTTATCCGTCAGCTTGAGATGATAGGAAGTGTTGATAATGTAGATAAATATATAGCAAAAGCTAAAGATAAAAATGATCCTTTCAGACTTATGGGATTTGGACACAGAGTGTATAAAAACTTTGACCCAAGAGCCAGAATCCTTAAGAAACTAAGAGATCAGCTTATGGATGAGTTGGGTATAGATTCAAAACTTGTTGAAGTTGCAAATAAGATAGAACAGATTGCACTGAGCGATGAATACTTTATAAGTAGAAATCTCTATCCAAATATAGATTTCTACTCAGGACTTATTTTAAATGCTCTAAGGATTCCAAAAGAGATGTTTGCCGTAATATTTGTTATCGGTAGAACTCCTGGTTGGATAGCTCAGTGGATAGAGCTAAAAGAGCAGCCTGATATGAAAATAGCAAGACCTAGACAGTTGTATCTGGGACCAAATGAGAGAACTCCACAATAAATAGCAAAAAAGAGCCTTGCTTTACATGTAAGGCTCTACTCTAAAGTGATAGTATAAGTATCTTTGTCTTTTTTCAGTTTATATATGTAGTGTCCGTCTAACTCTATGACAACTCTATAGTATCCTTCATGATTACCAAGTACCAGAGTTTTAAAAGGTGTCAGATTTAATTTGAAAGTTTTTGTTAAAAAATTTGCATCTCTTTTAAAATCTACTACGATTTTGTAGGGTTTTGTAACCAGAAAATCTCTTATTTTGGTATCTTTTGTGACGATTTTAAAAAACTCTTTATTTACCTCAAATTTTATAAAATTTTTAAAAGAAAGTTTTTTTGTTTCAGGTATTTTTGTCTTTTGTCTTTTATTTTCTGTTGAAAGTTTGTTTTGCTCTGTATTTTGGGTTAAAATAAAGGTTTTATGCCAGTCAAATTTCTTTTCTATATGGATGGTTTTTTCATCTATGGAACTGTCCAGATTTTGATAGGAAACTTTTATCTTCTTAATTATTCTGGCACTGTCGGGAAGTGTAAATCTTATCTCTTTAAAGTAAGGTATATTCTCTTTGGGAGGAGTTTCGTTTTTTATATCCTGTGCAGGTACAAAAGGATTTTCTCTTGCAAAAACTCCGGTAATAACAACCAATATAAGCAACAATCTTTTCAAAATATATCCTTTTACTCTTGAGGCTCCAGCTGTTTAAGTTCAAAATACTCTTTTTGTAAGATAGCATTTTGTTCTTTTATTTCTTGAACATTTTTTATAAGCTCACTCTTTTTATCCTGTAAATCCAACAGGACTTCAAGAGAACTTTTTCCAAAAAGCACATCTCCCACATAGATACCAAAAGCTATGACAAGTAAAACAAGCAGAAGAAATTTTCCGTAAAAAAGTTTATCAAAACTGCTTTTGGAACCTTCTTCAAACTCGTCTAAAACTTCACTCATTTATTAAATAGACTCTTTCCCAGATACTCTCCGAAACCAAGCTCTTTTTCTATCTCAAGAAGTCTGTTGTACTTTGCTGTTCTCTCCCCTCTGGCAGTTGAACCAGTTTTTATCTGTCCAGAGTTCATAGCCACTGCAAAATCAGCTATAAAAGCATCTTCACTCTCTCCGCTTCTGTGACTTACAACACAAGTATAACTTTCTCTTTGAGCAAGTCTTATCGTCTCCATAGTTTCGCTAACCGTGCCTATCTGGTTAAGTTTGATAAGTATAGAGTTGGCTATATTCTTATCTATACCCTCTTGTAGTATCTTTTTGTTGGTAACAAACAGATCATCTCCTACAAGTTGGATTTTATTTCCCAACTTTTGAGTCAAAATCTTCCATCCGTCCCAGTCATCTTCGCTAAGTCCGTCTTCTATAGATACGATAGGATATTTGCTGCAAAGATTTTCATAGTACTCTACCAACTCTTCAGAACTCAGCGTTCTGTTTTCACTCTCCAGTCTGTAACCTCCCTCTACAACGAGTTCGCTACTGGCGACATCCAAAGCTATAGCTATATCTACTCCAGGCTTATAACCTGCATTTTTTATAGCTTCTATTATAATCTCTATAGGCTCTTCATTATTTTTAAGGTTTGGTGCAAATCCGCCCTCATCTCCCAGAGAGGTACTCTCTCCCATTTCTGAGAGAATTTTTTTAAGATTATGGTAAACTTCGGCACATGAGCGAAGCGCTTCTTCAAAACTCTCGAAATTTAGAGGCATAACCATATACTCTTGAAAATCTACACTGTTATCGGCATGGCTTCCTCCGTTGATGATGTTGAACATCGGAGTAGGTAGAACCATGGCGTTTGAGCCGCCAAGATATCTGTAAAGTGGCATTCCTAGACTCATAGCTGCTGCTCTTGCTACTGCCATAGATACACCAAGGACTGCATTTGCTCCAAGATTGCCGTAATTATCCGTTCCATCTAGAGTTTTTAGTGCATTGTCTATATCTGCTTGAGAAAAAGGGTCCAGTCCTACAAGTTCGTCAGCTATGTCTATGTTGATGTTTTGTACAGCTTTTAAAACACCTTTACCCATATATCTGCTTTTATCTCCGTCTCTTAACTCCAAAGCCTCTCTTTTGCCGGTACTTGCTCCGCTGGGGACTATAGAGTTGGCAACTGTTCCATCACTTAAAACTACAGTAGCTCTAACAGTCGGATTGCCTCTGCTGTCAAGCACTTCATCAGCAAAAATATCATCTATATATATCATTCTATTCCTTCCAAATCATCCATAACATTTATCTGTTTTATGCCCATAGCCTCTTTTATCTTGTCTTCAAGCTCTTTTGCAAGCTCAGGAGACTCTTTCAGGAAAGCTTTGACATTTTCCCTGCCTTGTCCAAGTCGCTTTTCCCCGTAACTGAACCAGGCACCGCTTTTGTCTATGATATCGAGTTTAACTCCATAATCAACTATTTCACCCTCTTTGCTTATACCTTCTCCAAACATTATATCAAATTCAGCCTGACGAAACGGAGGGGCTACTTTGTTTTTTATAACTTTTGCTTTTACTCTGTTTCCTATCTGCTCGTCACTCTGTTTTAGTGTAGCTATCTTTCTCACATCTATCCTGACCGAAGCGTAGAATTTCAGAGCATTCCCGCCTGTTGTAGTCTCTGGAGAGCCATAACCCATGGTACCTATCTTCATACGGATTTGGTTGATGAAGATTATAGTAGTGTTCATTTTATGAACTACTCCGGTTAGTTTTCTGAGAGCCTGAGACATAAGTCTGGCTTGAAGTCCGACATGTGTATCTCCCATATCTCCTTCTATTTCACTTTTTGGAGTAAGTGCTGCTACAGAATCTACTACAACTACATCTACTGCACCGCTTCTAGCCAAAGTCTCTACTATATCTAATGCTTGTTCTCCAAAGTCAGGTTGAGATACTAAGAGATTCTCTACATCTACGCCAAGATTTCCGGCATACTTTACATCCAAAGCGTGCTCGGCATCCACAAAAGCACAGATACTCCCTTTTTCCTGGGCTTCGGCTATGATTTGAAGAGCTAGTGTGGTTTTTCCTGAGCTTTCAGGTCCGTATATCTCTATAACTCTACCTTTGGGAACACCACCTATACCAAGAGCCAAATCAAGCCCTAATGAGCCTGTGCTTATAGAATCTATAGGTTCTATAACTTTGTCACCAAGCCTTACCAAAGCACCTTTTCCAAAGGCTTTGTCTATCTGTTTTATCGCTAAATCCAGTGCTTTCTTTTTGTTCTCATCCATCTTCATAAATTTTTCCTTTTTGATATGTAACTATTTTATCATTTTGTGCTTGAAAAGTCCTTTATATATCCAAAGGGCTTAAAACTTTCTGTTTGTTTAACTCTGATACAACATGAGTATATATCATAGTGGTTTCTACTGATTTATGTCCCAATAACTCCTGAATAGTGCGTATATCTATACCGTTTTGCAATAGATGCGTAGCATAAGAGTGTCTAAAAGTATGTGATGTTACTCTCTTGTTTAATGTAGCCAACTTTTTTGCCTGTGATATATTTCTGCCAAGAGTTTTTTCAAGTATGTGATGTCTTCTTGTGAGTCCGCTTCTTGGGTCTTTTGATGTCTTTTTCATAGGAAAAAGGTATTGCCATGCAGTTTGTAACTTTGCACTTTTGTATTTT
>CAYRRJ010000173.1:0-2299 GCA_964426645.1 uncultured Campylobacterales bacterium
CTCGATAAAACTCATCCGGCCACTCTACGCTTTCACCTAAAATTTTCTCTTTACCTGATAAAAATATAGACAAACCCAAAAGTTTTATCTGGTTTCCCGCATCATTTACATAATATTCACTATCTATCTTGTATCCAAGATGTCTGCCTATACGACAAAGTGCATCTCCTATCACAGCACCTCTGGCATGTCCTATATGCAAAGGTCCTGTAGGATTGGCACTGACATATTCCAAAAGTATGGATTCACTATTTTCGGATTTCCCAAAGCTCTTTTCATCAGATATGACTTCATTTGCATAAGAATCAAGAAATTCATCACTCAATCTAAAATTTATATACCCTTTCAGAGCAGTTACTTCTTCAAAAACTCTGTTTTCGTTAAACTTTTCACTTAACTCTTGAGCTATAATCATGGGAGATTTTCTATACTCTTTTGCAAGAGAAAAAGCTATAGGTGTAGAAAAATGTCCGAAAGACAAGTCTTTTGGTTTTTCAAGTACAAAATCCCTGCCTAGTTCTTCTTTTATAGCTTTTATAACTTTTTTTTTCAAATTTTCAAACCTTATGCTTTGGTAGTAGTCTCTTCTACGCTCTTAGCCTCACTTTTTGTCTCTTTGGCTTCTATCTGCTCTTCTTCATCCTCTTTGACGGCTTTTTTGAAGTTTTTTATTCCTGTTCCTATACCCTTAGCTAAATCAGGTATTTTTTTTGCACCGAATAAAAGCACAACAATAGCCAATATAATAAGTAGTTCCGGCATACTTGGCATACCCATGAAATCTCCTTTACTTTTTATAAGAATTTTTTTTGCACGAAATTATATCATGATTATATAAAAAGAGAGTAAACATTTTTACTTTATACATATATATTAGTAAAAATATGTTTACTGATTAACCCATGAACTTATAAAATCTTCAATATTAACAGAAGAAACCCTGTTTCTGGAGGCATAAGCTATCGATACCAATAAATACAGAGTTTTTTCAAACTCATCATTGATCAAAAGATAATCATACTCTTTCATCATTGTCATCTCCAAAAGAGCGTTGTTGATTCTCTTCTCAATAGTCTCTAAGCTATCTGTTCCTCTTTTTATAAGTCTCTGCTTCAGAATTTCCTGATTGGGGGTTGTGATAAATACCGAAGTAATAATATCTCCAAACTTCTCTTTTGCTATTTTATAACCCTGAACATCTATATCCAAGACAACCATTTTTCCATTGTTTAGTTCTTTTAAAATCTGTTTTAAGGATGTTCCGTAGTAATTGTCATGTACTTTTGCCCATTCCAGAAAATATCCGTTTTCAATATCTTCTTCAAACTTCTCTTTGGTAGTATAAAAATAATCCACACCCTCTTTTTCATTGGGACGCATATCTCTTGTTGTTGTTGAAATCGAAAAATATGTATTTTCGATTTTTTCCATCATTTTATGCATCAAAGAGCTTTTACCGCTACCACTTGGACCTGAAATAACCAGTATATTTCCTTTCACTGCCTACTCTTCATCAAATGAAATTGTAATATTTATTTTTAATCCTTTCAATGCTTCTTTGATTTTTTCTTTTCCCAAAATCTCTTTAACATCCTTGCTTATACTCTCTTCTAATTCATCTTTTATACTCTCTACGTCCAGATCATCAGTTGTTTCATCTTCTATATTCTCGTCTTCGACAAAGTCATCTTCATCATCTGTAAAAACCTTTTTTAATTCAACCTCATCCAAATCATCTATTGTCAGTTTTTTATCAGATTCATCATACAAAACCGTATCATCGATATCTTCATTGTCTTCATTTGAGATATTTGCCTCTTCACTGCTATTTTCAATCTCTTTTGCTATCTCATCCAGGCTTTTTTCCAACTCTTCCACAGAAGTATCATCCAGATTTTCATCTTCGAGATTCAATTCTTCATCTTTTATATCATCCAAAACCGGCTCATCATCTTCCAAAGGGAGTGAACTTTTAAACTCTATCTCACCACTTTCACTCTCTGATTCATCTATTAATTCTTCATCAAGTTTCAGTTCATCATCTTTTATATTGCTTTCATTTTCATCAAGTTCACTTTCAACACTCTCATCTTTACTGACTTCATCAGGCAATACTACCTCATCACCCAACTCTTCTTCATCATCACTTTTCTCATTTTGCTCTTCATCTGCCAGAAAATCATCTCTCTCATCTTCGTCAATTTTCAATTCATCATCTTTTATATTACTTTCATTTTCATCAGATTCACTTTCAACACTCTCATCTTTACTGACTTCATCAGGCAATACTACCTCATCA
>CAYRRJ010000173.1:2399-4155 GCA_964426645.1 uncultured Campylobacterales bacterium
CCCAACTCTTCATCTTCATAATTTTCTACTTCCTGTTCAAAATCAAAATCATCACTTGCTATCTCTTCTTCAAAATCATTTTCAATCTCTACATCCCCTAAAGAAGCAAAATCCTCATCTACATCTTCTTCTATTTCATCTTCATCATCCAAAAGCTGTTTAACTTCATCAATATCTTCACTATCCAAAATAGAAGAACCTGTTTCTTTACTCTCCTCATCAACCACTTCAGTTTCAATATCATTTTCTATCTGCGTTTCTTCTGTTTCAAAATCAGATATTTCATCATTTTCTGTTTCGTTTATACTCTCTTTTTTATTATCTTCCGTCTCTTTTTCATCTTCACCGCCATTTTCATCTTTCAAACTTTCTTCATCACTCAAAGGAATATCCAACTCATCCAACTCATTCAACTCATCTATTTCATCCAAATCCAATGTATCAAGTGTTTCAAGTTCCAATTCTTCAACCAAATCATCACTTTGTTCGTTCTTCTCTTCTTCTTTTTCAAGTGATTTGACTATATCTATAAAATCCGTAGGTAAAAAAGGTTTGTGCAAAATTGTATCAGCAGATTCAGGTTTTTCAGTCTCTTTTGGAGCAAGATATATGATATATCCCAAAGAACTGCTCTCCTTCAGCAAATTCAAAGCTTCTTCACTCAAAGCTTCATTGTCTATAATCGTAACATCATATTCTTTTTCCAAATCAAATTCTTCATTTTCAAACTCATCTATTTCATATCCAAGTTTTTTTGCACTTATATTAATAAGCCTTGATACTGCAGGATTACTGTTAATAAGAAGAAGGCGCATAATAACTCCTTTTGATATACTATCCTCTATTTTAATATAATAAAAGTTATGTTTGTATTAAAGTAAAATTTTTGAGATAATCCCTTAATTTATCAAAAGACAAAGGCTTACTGTAAAAATATCCCTGTATCATATCACAACCTGCATCTTTCAGATAGAGCATCTGTTCCTTTGTTTCAACCCCTTCGGCAACTATTTTAAAACCCAAACTTTTTGCCAAACCTATAATGGTTTTTGCTATGACACAGGCATCTTTTTCATAAGGTAAATCATCAACAAATGATTTGTCTATCTTTAATTCATCTATAGGAAACTCTCTTAGATACGATAAAGAAGAGTAACCTGTACCAAAATCGTCTATGGATAAATCTACACCCATTTTTTTTATTTTATTAAAAAGCAATACCCATTTTTCAGGATTATTCATCAGTACCGATTCTGTTATTTCCAAATCCAATATTTTGGGGTTGATACCTGTTTTTTCAATAATATTCTCTATCTTTTTGGCAATATCATCATGGTTTAACTGTACTCCCGATACATTAACAGATATAGTACCGTTATATATCCCTTCATCAATAAGTTGTTTTGTCAGTGAACAGGCTTCAAATAACACCCACTCCCCTAATGGAACAATCAACTGTGTTTTTTCTGCAATAGAGATAAAATCCAAAGGACTCACAAATCCAAGCTCCGGACTGTTCCATCTTACCAATGCTTCCAATCCTGTTACTTGCTGTGAAATCATTGATATCTTAGGCTGAAAATAGAGTTCAAATTCACTGTTTTTAACTGCATTTCTGAGTAAATTAGCGATATGAAGCTCTTTTTCTATCTGCTCACCAAGTCTTTTCAGATAAAAAGAGTATCTGTTTTTACCTCTTTTTTTTGCTTCATACATCGCAGTATCAGCATGTTTTATCATATCTACATATGTTTGT
>CAYRRJ010000174.1:0-4137 GCA_964426645.1 uncultured Campylobacterales bacterium
TGAAAACAGAGAAATAAAAGAGGCTATAGATAAATCACAGCTTAAAGATGGTGTTGTGGTAGGAAAATTTGCTTTGGCAACCGGAGATGATTTGAAAAAGGCTGTTAAAATAGCAAAAGAAGATCCAGATGGATGGAGAAGTTTGAGTTTCAAAGAGAGACATAAGATATTATGTGATGTTGCAAACACAGTGAGAAAAAGAAGAGGAGATTTGATAGGTGTTGCAGCTGCGGAAGTCGGTAAAGTCTTTACAGAAACAGATGTTGAGGTGAGTGAAGCTATAGACTTTTTGGAGTTTTATACACATGCCAGCAGATATTTTGAAACCTATAAGAATCTGAAATTTAAAGGAAAAGGAGTAGGGGTAGTAACTCCTCCTTGGAATTTCCCTATAGCTATACCTCTTGGAGGGGTTGCTGCGATTTTGGCAAGTGGTAACTGTTGTATCATAAAACCTGCAAGTGCAGCTGCCTTGAGTGCTTACGAGCTTTGTAAATGTTTTTGGGATGCGGGTGTTAGTAAAAATACTTTGCAGTATGTACCTTGTTCCGGAAGTGTGGCGGGAGATAATCTCATAGCTGATGATGGAGTTGATTTTGTTATCCTGACAGGAGGAGAAGATACGGCGTATAAGATGCTTCAAACTAGACCTAACCTTTATCTTACTGCGGAAACAGGAGGTAAAGATGCTACTATTGTTACAGCCATGAGTGATAGAGAGCAGGCTATTAAAAATGTGGTACACTCTGCTTTTTCAAACAGTGGGCAGAAATGTTCGGCTACTTCACTTCTTATTTTGGAAGAAGAAGTTTATAATGATGAAAACTTTAAAAAAGCGTTGGTTGATGCAGCTAAGAGTATGAGTACCGGTTCAGTTTGGAATTTTGTAAATAGGATAGGAACTCTTGCAAATCCTATAGGAGGAAATTTACAAAAAGCTATAGATTCTCTTCTGGAAGGTGAATCCTGGGCGCTTAAACCTGAATTTGCAGAAGATAATGAATATATGTTAAAGCCTGCAATCAGATGGGGTGTAAAAGACGGAAGTTTCTGTCATATGAATGAACTTTTTGGTCCTGTACTTTCAGTTATGAAAGCAAAAGATTTAAAAGAAGCTGTAGAAATGGTTAACAAAACAGGATATGGACTTACTTCCGGAATAGAATCTCTTGATGCCAGAGAGATAGAATACTGGAGAGAAAATATAAAAGCAGGAAATCTGTATATAAACAGAGGTACAACAGGGGCTATTGTGCTTCGTCAACCTTTCGGAGGTATGGGAAAATCTGCAATCGGAGCTGGTAGAAAAGTCGGAGTTTATAATTATATAACCCAGTTTATGGATTTTGAAGAAGTTGAAAAGCCAAAAGTTGAAAATAAAAGAGACCATTTTATGTTTAATGAGATACAAAAATGGGAGAATTTGTCAGAAAAAGGGTTATATAAAGAATTTAGTAAAGATTTTGACAAACTTAAAGCCGCACTTGGCAGTTATCTTGAAAATTATGAAAAAGAGTTTGGAGTTGAGAGAGACTACTTCCATTTAAGAGGAGAGGATAATATCTTTAGATACCTTCCGCTTAACAGGGTTGCTCTAAGAGTTGTAAAAAGTGATACTTTGTTTGAAACGGTAAGTAGGATTTTGGCAGCACATATTTGTGGTGTAAAACTCCATATAAGTGTTGATTATGAAAACAGTGAAGCTATAACTTTTCTGTTTGAAAACAGAGATACTCTTCTTTTAAGTGAGGATGTATTGAAGAGAGAAAGTGAAGAGGAGTTTGTAAAGATTTTTAAAGATGTAGATAGAATTATTTATAGTGATGTTGCAAAAGTTTCTGATTATATTTTTGAAGAGGCTTCGAAAATAGCTAAATTTATAGTCAGACAAAAACCTATGATGGAAGGTAGATTGGAGCTTTTAAACTATCTTCAAGAGCAAAGTATCTCTCATAGTTATCATAGATATGGTAATCTTGGAGCCAGAGGTATAGATAAAGGTTAAGAATTAAAAAGGGGCATATCTAAAGTAGTGGGTAAGGATATGTCTCTTTTCTTCATCTCTTTTAATAGTTCTGTTTTGTATGCTTCTACCCTGGTGTCAAAATAACTTTTTGAAGATAAAAAATCCAAAGTACTTACATTATAGATATTTAGTGCTTTTAGCATCTGGGGTTGATTAAGAGAATTTTGTAGCTCATCTTTTAGTAAATTGCCAAACCAAGAATCATCATCATGATTTGCTTTATAGGAGTCATAGTGAAGTAAAAAATCTAAAAAACTACCATCTTCTCCTTTGATAGTGTTATATTTGGAATAACTGATTCCTGCCATAGGATCTATAGAAAAAAGTTGTGAATACATGGATACTGCTCCTTTGTTTAAAAAAAGCAATATCCATACCTTTAAAAAAGTTATTTAAGAGGGATTTGTTTTTATTTGTTTAAATATTTAGTTTTTTAATTCTGTTATAACTTCTTTGTTTTTTTCAATATGTTTTTTGTTTTCTTCTATTTTTGATTTGTTTTTTTCTATCAACTCTTTATTTGTGAGAATCTCTGATCTGTTTAATTCTACTAGCTCATTTAAAGAGTCTATTTTCTTTTCATACTTATTAACAAGATAATAAATAGCATATACTAAAACTGCAACTATAATCCATTGTAACATAACTGTCTCCTGTGGAAAAATTTTCCGTATTTTACTCTTTTAACTCAAATTATGCAACAAATATTATTCCAAAATCTCAAAAATGTACTCTGTTTTTTCATTTCTTTCTATGATTTCCGTATTTTTCAGGTTTTTAAACTCTATTAAGTCAAAATCATTTTTATTCAGAGGTTGATATTTGGATAATTCACGAAGAATCAAACCCCTGTAAGCTTTTGCCCAGTGAGATACCGTTTTCCCCTTTTTGTTGAATTTCATAGTTATATATGGCTCTTTGATTTTATAAAATTTTTCATAAAATCCTGCTCTTAAATCTATAATTAATTCTCCTTCTAATAATTTATCCAGTTTATAAGAAAAATTTTTATTATAGAATTCATCAATTTTAAAATTTTCAAAGTTAAATCCCTGTTTTAGTTTATAGTTCGGAATTGTATCTTTTGCCAGAATTGGACCAAAAAGATTGGAAAATATAATAACATTGTTATCAATAAAATCCTTTCTGGATTTTGATAATGAATTATAATCAAGATACTTATATCCTACACCATTATATCTTTGTACGGCTTTACATGTAAAGCTTTTTGTAATATCTCTTTGTGCAAATTCAAGGCACTTTTGTTCATCTTTGATACCGAATATTTTTTTCAATGTCTGAAGATTCGCATTTGTTGTTAAAGATTGATATTTCTTTATAACTTCATATCTTGTATCATATAATTCACTGCAACAAAAAGAGGTTTTATTTATATATTGTTTATAATCTTCAAGGTTACTTTTTGATTCACTGGGAGAAAATAGGATTTTCATTTTTACCTGCTTATAGTAATTTTTTTAATATTGTATCCAAAAAAATTGTAAAATGTATTGACTTTAAAAGGTAATTGAGATATAATTTCGTCTCACAAATACAGGACGCTGGTGTAGCTCAGCTGGTAGAGCAGCTGTCTTGTAAACAGCAGGTCGGCGGTTCAAGTCCGTTCACCAGCTCCATTTTTTGTGAATTATAACAGTGTTTGACCAGAAAAATGGTACTGTAGGTTAGGTGAGATACTCAAGTGGCCAACGAGGGCAGACTGTAAATCTGCTGGTTTTTACCTTCGGAGGTTCGAATCCTCCTCTCACCACCATTTGCGGGAGTAGCTCAGTTGGCTAGAGCATTAGCCTTCCAAGCTGGGGGTCGCGGGTTCGAGTCCCGTCTCCCGCTCCATATTTTTTACTGGGAGCTGTTGAATTTTTTTTCTTTCTCTGTGATTGATTAAGTTCAGTAGCCTCATAATAAATATATGGAATCATTTTGCAATTTTTATATGGTAAATACTGGTTTATATGAGCTATGCTCATATGGCTCAGAGGTAGAGCACTTCCTTGGTAAGGAAGAGGTCGCGGGTTCAAGTCCCGCTATGAGCTCCATTTTAAATTCAAAAGTTTCGGCCGAAGCTTTTAGACTTGTAAGAAGTTATATAC
>CAYRRJ010000175.1:0-4136 GCA_964426645.1 uncultured Campylobacterales bacterium
GAACTTTTTTTTGGTAAGCTTTGTCTTTTTTACAAAATAACTTTCCGGAAAGTTAATTTATTTGTTTACCAAAATGACAAATAACAAAGAGTGGAAATAACCCTTCTTCTTAATATAAAGTATATAAGTAGTATATAATCAACATAAAAAACAGAGGTGCAAACACATGCTTTATTTGGTAGCAGAAGATGAATATTATTACGGAGAAAAAGGGTTAAAAGAAATTCAAAGCAAATACAATGTTAAAGAGATTTTCCAATATCCGGATAAAGATAACATTTTCTCTACAATTAGTGCCCAAAAAAGAGATCCTTTTTGCTTTCTTGCTCCATACTTTCCTGCATCACTTGACAGTCGCTTTAAATCTAATTCTTTTTTTGAAGTAATTAGGCTGCCAAACAGATATGGAATATTGACAACAGGACAAAAGAAGTTAAATATTCCAGAAGCACAAGTCCTTGAAGAAAAAATGGGTGTAAAGTTCCATATATCAAAAAAGACATTTAAAGATTATGCAGGTGCAAATCAGCTACTTGAAATGATACTTCTTGCGGAAGAGAAAGAAAAACATGGATTAAAAACAAAAGGCTTTATGATTGCAGGAATTCCCGGTACAGGAAAATCTCATTTGGCTCAATGTGCAGCAGGGGAGACGGGAAGAATTCTTGTTGAGTTAAATCTATCGATGTTCATGGAGATGGAAGATGGAATATATGAACTATCTCAATTCTTCGATTACTTTGTGCGAAATGAAGGAAGATATATTCTATGGATCGATGAGATCGAAAAAATGTTCATAGGAGATAAAGCAAAACAAATGCTTGGATTTCTTTTAACAAAAATCAATGACCTTGGAAGTTACTCTTCAAAATCATCTTTTTTCTTTATTGCCACGGCAAACAATATCTCTGGATTGGCAAAAACAAATCCGGAGTTTTTTAGAAACGGTCGTTTTGATGCCTTAGTATTCCTTTTAAATCCAACGCAAGAGAGTGCAAAAGATATCTTTGAACTATATATAAATAAATACAAAAAAACCTTCAAAGAAGAAACTCTTCCTTATATGTTTAAGAACGCATCAAAAGGGGAGCGTGCTGTTGAGGGCACAACATCATTTAAAATTTTTAATCTCATCAACAAGATAAACGAAGAGACAAAAAAGAAGATAGCAAAACAACCTGTTGAGAATTTCGACAAACTACTAAAAGAAGATGAGATCAAACGCCTGTATGACTCCATATTAAATAACTATGCTTTTACATTTGATGTAATGTCTTTTATACTCTTTTCAATACGCTTATATGGCGAACATGTATCAATGCCAGACAGATATGTTCACACACCGGCAGAAATAGAATACATCATACAGGATGCTTATTCGGCATTTTATTTCTCTTGCGATAACGCATCAATAGAAGATTTGGCACAAAAATACCAACCGCTTCAAGTAACAATGAAAGATGCTATTCAAAGCATGCTTGGAACGGCAGATAAATTTTTAAAGATTTAAAAATGAAAAGTATAGAAGGTGAGGGCGGTAATAATATTAGTGGCAATAATTATTGCCACAACCTTTTTATTTAAAAGCTTTTGAGAGCTTTCTTTGATGTCGTTCTGCTCCAAAAGCTGCTCGACAGGCTTCTTTTTATCCTCATCCTCATTAGCATAAATGACTTCTCTTTGTATAATGGACATTTTTTTTAAACTGCTCTCAAGACTATCCATTCTCTTTGTGAAGCTGCTGCTGAACGCCAAAATAGCATCAGCGTTCTTTTTTGAGCTAGAGGCAAGTTCCTCTATATGAAAAATCATTTTAGGATCTGCTTCGCACACAACCTTTAAATCATCTCTTTCTACAACTTTTTTCCAGCTCTTGTGAGTTTCTATCTCAATGGTTTTATTGATATTCTTAAGCGTGCCCTCCATATCTTCAAGAGAACTTGCTAACTGCTTGACTCTAAAAGATGTATCAGAGAGTATATTAACAACGACATCTAGGCTTTCAGACAAAACATATTCCTTTAATGTTTTTCAATTTCAGATAATTGCTCAAAAAACTCAGAGCAAGATTCAAGATAACGGGATGCGTTTAGATATCTTTGAAGCATACCCATATTCCTTACATATTCTTCTCTTGTGATCTCTTCTCCATCTACAAGACCTATCTCTTTCCATGACTGAATAAGATCATCTTCACTAAGCTCTTTTGTAATATCGTATTTATTTTTCAGTTCAGCAAGAGACAAGCCTTCAAGTCTTGCTAAACTTACAACCTCGTGATTATCCGGAAGAGCCGCCTTAATGTATTTTTTTACTTTAGGGAGAACTTTACTAGGCTCTGCGCTATATTTTTTGCTTCCAAAAAGATCGATTGCAACTTCTTTTGCATTTTCAAGAGAGAACCCATCAAATGAAAGTCTGTTTATTACGATCATAATTTTTGGATTATCAATATGTTTCTCAATTGACTGAACAGTATCAAGAAGTGCCATAGAGGAATCATCAGAGTAGGGGATAACAAAAACCAGATCTCTCCCGCCAAAACCCAAAGAAGAAACTTCAAGGATCTTTTCAAGAAGATGTCCTGCACCAACATCAACAATCACATCTTCGTTTTTTGACTCAAACCCAACATTGAATATTTCATCTGCTATATCTTTTTCTGAAATAACAGTAGGGACAATAAGCTTTGAGCGCCCTAAGTAATTCGATGAAGTCTTGCTGTATTCATCAAACTCAAATAACTTTACTCTCTCTTGAGCGCCTTTTCTTTTAATATGCTCCGGAAGTATATGTCCGGCTACGAAACTCTTTCCAGAGCCTCCTTTTTGATTAGAAACGATATATATCATGGCCTGCTCCATTTTTTTGTTTTAATGGTAGCATAGCAAAGGCTTTGTTTTCAGAAACTCTACTTCAAAAGAGGCATTTTCTTTTGTTCGGCAATCTTTTGAAGATGCTTGATATCATCTTTAGGACTAAGAGCATACCCATAATATGCCCCTCGAACACTCTCCGGAGCTTCTTTAATGCTGCATTTATTTAAAATACACTTTCGCAGCTCCTCTCTTGGCTCATATCGACAAGTATAATATGCCCAATCCCGTTCAGAGAAGTTGTATTTTTCTACACCCCCATCTTCCATTTGTTTCTCGATCTCATCAATTCTTTGCTCGATTTTTACATCATCGAAGCTATACGCCCTTTCTTTCTTTTTATATTCTACGCCGTCAATAACAAGAATTTGTCCGGTGCTATTAGCACTGTCTGGCTCACCCCTCTCGTTAATGCTCTCTTTCCTTTTTACTTCATCGGTATTATTCTCTTTTTTCTTTGGAACTTTTGCATCTTCATTTTTCTCTTCTTGAGTGTAAAATATTTTATCCTCATTGAAATCGATGCCATCTTTGTTCTGTTCGAGCCATATAGCAAATCTTTTTCTTATTCCGGAACTAGAAACATCAACTCCATATTCTTCTTTATAGAATTTCTGGATATCCTGAATAGTTGCTCCATTTTTCTGCAAATAAATTCCAGCAAGCAACATCTCATTAGTGATTTTAATGCTCTTTTTTCCAATACTTGATGCTTTTTCAATATAGCTATTGACTCTCTTAATAATTTGCTTTTTGTTCATGCTTGCCTTTCCCATGCTGCCTGTACGATATTTTGGTCGATTTTTTAAAATTCGTTTTTTTTGATTTTGGCATAGTTTTTGCCATTTTAACCGCACTAATGGTTAAATTATCCAAACCAAAACCCCTAAAGTAAAAGTTTTTAAAAAATACACTATGCCCTCAAAAAACCATAAAGTTTTCTCTAATTTCTACTAAATTAATTGTAAAAACCAGAACATTTTGGAATATTCTACTATATTTTTATCAACTTTATCAAGCAAAATCAACCAATATGCTACCAATATGCTACTAATATGCTACCAATGTATTACTAATCTATCACTAATTCACACTAATCCGCTACTAAATAGATACCAATATGTTACTATTATATCACTATTTTGGCACCAAAATTACACTAATGTGCCACATGCCAGATACACCCAAAAACACCAAAAAGTCTCTCCTATATAATTTACTATATATCTCAACAAAACCCTATTGTTTCTTTGTATTTTC
>CAYRRJ010000176.1:0-4122 GCA_964426645.1 uncultured Campylobacterales bacterium
AACTGAGTGTTTGATCTCTTTTGTCCGTTCTGATCTACCCATTGTTCCAAGTTCAATCTTCCCTCGATGAGAACTTTACTTCCTTTTTTGAGATATTGGTTTGCAATCTCGGCGCTTCTTCCAAAGAAGGTGATATCTACAAAACATACTTCCTCTTTTTTTTCGCCATTGCCTGTGAATTTTCTGCTTGTTGCGATCGCGCTTTTTCCTATGCCCATTCCACCTTGCGAATATCTTAGCTCGATATCGCGAGTCAAATTACCGACTAGAATTATCTTATTAAACATTGGTTTAATCCTTTTTCTTTTTTTGATATTGTTATTGTAGCACTGAAAGATATGAAAGTCAAATTTTTTATTGTGGATAGTGAGGCAAATTGTCCATCCGTTCGGTCTATGCCGAGCGGATAATCTCTCTTGCCTCAATAATTAAGTCAGCTTGGTGAACCTTTGAAGCAAGAAAAACTTTTTCTATTTCTCGTTTTGTCTTTTTGATAAGCTCTTTTTGCTTGTCTTCATTTAACAGATAGAGATTATAAAGAGCAAACTTAATATTGTCCAATGCTTTTATTAGTGAGTTGCACCCATTTAAAAAAGATTGTTCATATTGTGAATGAATATGTTTCCTTTGCATCTCTCTAGTGTAATAATTTAGAGCTGCCTTGATTGAAGACTTTCTGTTTTCAATATCTTTTTCTGTGATTATTAGCATTTTTTCTGCTCCTTATTTTGGCGATACTGACGTGTCAATGTCATCTTGCATTTCCGGAAGTTGTGCTCCCTTATCTATCTCTTGCTTGACTTCCATTTGCACTGATATATCGCTAAAGCTTCTTACGAACTCTTTTTCATTGAAGGTTCCTATGTTTTTGATTGTGACAATACCTTGTTCATTGATACAATCGACCTTTTCCGCAAAGCTTTGCATGATTTTTGTTGGAATTTGGCTCATTAATGATTCTGCTTTGTGAATAAAGGAATTAAGCTCTTTAAAATCAGCTATTATTTGTTCACAAACAATATCATCCTTAAGTCTCATAATCAACACGGAAGCGTCAATTAAAAGTCCCTCTTTGACCGCTTTTTTTATTTCTTTGAGATGATACAGATCATCTTTTTCTTCTGGATGTGCATCAATCATTGCCGCCTTATCTGCAATTAACCAATCCATTCCAATGTCAAAATCTCTTGTTTTGCTTTCTATAAAGCTCATAAGACTTGATATGGCTAATATATTTGTAGGTGCCGACTCAACGATGGTATCAACTATGTTTTTTGATATGGAAAGAAGATGTTGCGCTTCTTTCTCTGTTATTTTTAGGCCTTTCATACTCTTAATCCTTTTGCTTTGTTTTACTTTAATATCTTACTACTAAAAAATTATATTTTTCAGAAATCTTTTCTTAAAATGTAGGATTTTACTTTTTTTCTTTTTTATCTTGATTTTGTTTTGCTTGCAGCATTGCTCTTGCTATTGTATATTCATTAATGGCTTCGTCAAGTTTTTCTACATCTTTCTGATCTAGTTTTAATGAGATTTCAAAGATTTCATTAATTAAAGTTTCGAAAGTTTCGTTTTCATAGATTGTTAAAGTCTCAATTGTCATATTAAAATATTCCTTCGCTTTTATGGATATATTATAACAATTAAGATCTTTTAAAAAAGAGAAATTATTTAAAAAGTTCTTCTATTTTAGAGTAGAATTTTGTAAACTCTCCATTTACATAGATTGCCGGCGTTCCTTCAACGTCTTGCATGTTTGCAATATTCTTCATCTTTTGCATCTTCTGGTCTATCTCATCGCTAAATACTTGTTCTTTTTTTATTTTTTCGTCTGTTGTTGCTTCAAACCAATTATTTATTATGTCAAAATTTGTCGAAGATGTGATATCTTTGTCTTCTTTTGAATTGTAGATTTTTTTAACTGCCTCTTTTTTGTCTTTTGATGCCATTATATGTCTTATCACCAGATCTGATGCTGGATGTGCCGGCAGTGCAATTTCATATAGATACACATCTACATCATTTTTCTTTTTTGATTTTTTTATTTCAGCATAAATATTTTTCATTAGCTCTTTGCAAAACGGACAGAATGGATCACTAAATACAACGATTTTGTTTTCCGCCTCTCCTGTTCCGGAAATCAAAAAGTCATTATCGTATATATCTTTGTTGAACTTTGGTTTCAAACTATCTCTTAGTGAAGTCATCGTCTTTAAATTTAAGGCATCTGACACCAAATAGTTCCCGTTCATTATCAGGAGTTCTTTTGTGTGCACAAATTTTCCATTTTCTTTGACATCAAATTCAACATGATAGCTTTGCCATTCTTTTCCTAGAACTTTCCCGTCCGAGATCTTTAAGTTTTTTATTACAATTCCTCGGTTTTTAAATTGTTCTTGTGTAAAATCTTTTAATAGTTGTTGATTTTCGCCATTAGCGACCAATGCGGAAGTTGTAAGTAGTGAAATCGAAAGTAGAATTTTTTTAATCATTTGAATTTCCTTGCATTTTGTTTTTTTAGTGTTTCAAGAGCGCTCATATATTGCATGATTACATCTTTACTTCTGCTTCGAGAGAAGAAGGTGTAAAAAAAAGCATATACCGCTCGTTCTGATTTATTTATTATTTTCGAAATTTCAATAGATAGTTTATTTAAGGACATTTTCTGTTCGTCAATAAAGAAAAAATAAAGACTTTCAAATTTTTTTTTCTCTTTTTCCGTGAAGCAATATGTGTCCTGCACTTTGTCGATTGCCGCTTGCGTCCATAGTTTTCTTTCCCCATCATCAATAAAATGGACACCTTCTTTAAACTCGCCACTGTTGACAAGTTTTTTGATTTTTTCATAAGAGGCATATTTTGTAAGATGGGTAAAAGTATAATAGTTACCCTCTTCCATTTTTTTTGCTTTTTCCTCAGCCCTTTTTTTTATATTTTTTAAACTCTCCAGCTTTTCTGGGTGCTTTTTGTAAAAATCATTTATAAACTGCTTCTCGGTGGCCGTCAATCCCTTACAAAACTCAGTAGTCATTTTTCTCGCCTTTTTCTAATGCTTTGCAACAATCTATCTTTTTTAAGATAAAAAAACAATTAAAAATACTTAAAATTTACTTTTTTTAAAAAAAAGATACTAAAAAATATAGATTTTTTGTTTTTTTATGCTTAAAACCACCTTATGGCTTAACTGTTGAAGATGGTTCATCTGGTTCATCTTCTGGTTGACTTTTTGTCTCTTTTTTTTTGCCAAATTCTTGAAATAACTCTGAAAACTCTTTGATATTTTCTTTATCTAGTTTAAAGAAATTTTTATAAGTTTTTCCATTGTTCAACGTTGAAACTTCCATTATTCCATTTTTTTGAATTTTCATCCCGGCCAAATTTAATTCGCTTAAATATTCTCTCTTGAGAGCGAAATATGTTTTGTGTTTATTATCTTTAAGCATTTTCTTTAATGGCTCTATATAATATGCAGGATTTGTCTTGATTATTTTAATATTTCCAAGTTCTTCTTTGAATGTATTTTGAATTTCCAATGCGATCTCAAAATTTGATATTCCCGGAAAATATTCTTTCATGTAAGTGAGTATGTTTCCGGATTCCCCACTCTTAAAGTCGTAATATTGATATTCTCCAATATCTTCTTTGAAGATTATTGAATATTTGTGGGTATCATTGTGGACATAGGTGTAGTTTCCTTCTGTGTAGAATCTAGTAGGCTCTTGGTTGTCCTCATAGTGCATTAAGATTTCACCAAGATCAAGCGAGTAGAGAACACCAAAATCAATATATGTTTTGTACGGATTTTTCTTTAAGCTTGCATACGAGTTTTGTTTAGCCTTGGACTGTTTGGCTATTTCTTGTTTTCGCTTCTGCTCTTCTCTTTCTCTCTTTGCTTCCAGATGAGCTGCTTGTCCTGCTTTTTGAATATCTAATCTATTTCCCGTTTCTTTTGTTATTACAATAGCATCTTTTGGCGAAGGAACATATTTTCTAGCAATGTCCAATAGTGGTGATTTGTCAACATAGTCAAAAAGACCAAGTTCTTTAGAAAGTTCAATCTGTAAATATTTCAATTCCTGCATCTGGATAGCTCGAATTTTCTTGTCTTCTGCTATTAGT
>CAYRRJ010000177.1:0-4116 GCA_964426645.1 uncultured Campylobacterales bacterium
GTACTTAGTAAAATATCTCTGTATATATCTTTATAAAGTCCTGTATCACTAACTGCCAAAGCACCCATTGTCTCTCCGTGGTATGAATTTTCCAAAGAGACAAAAAGAGGTCGGCTTTCTCCTGCATTTTTAAAATATTGGAAAGACATTTTCAAAGCAATCTCTATAGCACTCGAACCGTTATCTGCAAAAAAGACTTTGTTTAAAGGAGCAGGTGTCAGTTTTACTAACCTCTTTGCCAAATCTATGGCAGGTTTGTGAGTAAATCCTGCAAAAATAACATGTTCTAACACATCTACCTGTTCTTTTATTTTTTTATTTATATAGGGATTTGCATGACCAAAAAGATTTACCCACCAACTGCTTATACAATCCAGATACCTGTTTCCGTCAAAATCGTATATATAAGGACCCGAACCTTTTGATATGGGTATCAAAGGCAGTTTTTCATGATCTTTCATTTGTGAACACGGATGAAAGATATATTTCAAATCTTCACTCATTAACTCTTTATTCATAACAATATCCCCCGCTTTATCGTTGTTTAATAACTATATGGGTAAAATTATATCAAAAAAAGAAGGTCCTTTGAGACCTTGATTAAGGAAACCGATGATTACTTGGATGCAAAGACATAAAAAATACCTTGTTATCACTATCTGGATAGCAACCATAGCTTTTATTGGAGCCGGATTTGTTGGCTGGGGAGCTTATGATTTCAACACAGACAGAGCAGCAGCTGTAGCAAAAGTAGGACACAGAAAAATAACCGTTCAAGAGTTCCAACTGGCTTATGCAAACAATTATAACTACTACAATAACATGTTAGGAGGCAAACTCACAAAAGAGGAAGCCGATAAGATGGGATTGGAAAAAATCGTTTTACAAAATATTATAAACGAAACTCTGCTTTTAAATCTGGCTGATGATTTGGGTTTTGTTGTTTTGGATTCGGATATAAAAAACAAACTTAAAAATGATAAAAATTTTCAGACAAACGGAGTATTTGACAAAAACAGATACTATTCACTGCTTAAAAATATGGGTATAAGTGCAAAGGAATACGAAGAAGGACTCAAAAAAGAACTTCTTCTGAATAAACTGCAAAACATACTCAAACTGCCTGCATCAAAAAGAGAGATTGAAGTTTTTACTTCTGCAATATTTATGCAGGACAGATTATCTGTAGCCACCATAAGTATAAATCCTGATGAAATCACCATAAATGATGATAAACTCAAAAAATTCTGGGAAAGCAAAAAAAACAATTACCTCACAAAAAAAAGCTATACAATAGAATACATAAAACTTCCTTTGGATAACGGCTGGATAAATGACGATGAACTCAAAAAATTCTGGGAAAGCAAAAAATACAATTACAAAGACAACAATGGAAAAATTCTCAGCTTTAAAGATGCAAAAGCCAAAGTTGCCGTTGATTACAAACTTAAAAAAGGCAAGAAAAAAGCACTTGAAACATATTTGAAATTCAAAAAAGGCTTGATTCAGCCTACAGGTAAATCAGTTGTTTTTGAAAATGACCCTAATGTACCTGTAGAAAAACTCAGAGTTGCCAACAAAAATCAGGTTTTAAAACCTATACAGCAAAATGACGGTTACATCATAGTAAAACTCTTAGATGTTACAGAACCAAAGCCAATGAGCTTCGAAGAAGCCAAAGCACTTGTTTTAAAAGAGTATAAAAAAACAATATTCAAAAAGAAATTGGAGAAAAAAGCCAAAGCAGCCCTTGAAATGTTTAACGGAAAGGATATAGGCTTCGTAAGCAGAGATACGGTTAAGAAGATAGACGGGCTAACAGATACACAAAGTAGCGAATTTATAAACTATGTTTTTGATCAGACAAAACTAACAGGTTACAAACTTTTTGATACAAAAGCTGTACTTTACAAAGTTTTGGAACAAAAGTTGCTTAACAATGATAAGTTTGAAACATACAAAACGATAATAACACAAAGTATTGACTCAAACAAACAAAGTGAGCTAAATCAAAATTTGATAGCAAAACTTAGAAATATGTATGAGATAGAACAATACTATAAAGGAAAATAGTTGAGCACTACAATATTGGGTATAGATATCGGCTCTACCAAAATTTGTGCCATAATCGCTCAAAAAAGTGAAGAGAATGAAATCAAGATTCTTGGCGCAGGTATAGCTAAATCCCAAGGACTTAAAAAAGGCATTATAACAAATATAGAACTAGCTTCAAATTCTATAAAAAATGCACTAAACGATGCTAAAAGAGTAGCTGGTACACAATATGAAAAAGTTGTTATTTCTATCTCCGGTGCTTATACAAAAAGCATAGAAAGCAGTGGAGTAGTAAACATACCCAATCACGATATAGGAATAAAAGAGATAACAAGAGCCATGCAAATGGCCGACCATAATGCAAATATACCGAACGAATATGAAAAACTTCATATTCTCCCTTATAATTTCAAAGTTGACGAACAGGAGTTTATAGAAGACCCTCTGGGAATGAACGGTTCAAGACTTGAAGTTCAGGTGCATATCATAACAGCACAAAAATCTTCGCTAAGCAATCTTGAAAAAGCTGTTAAACTGGCAGGTGTAAAAATAGACAATATAGTTTTGGGTGGTTATGCATCAGCTATAGCAGTTGTAAATGAGGATGAAAAAGAACTTGGAGTCTGCGTTATAGACATGGGCGGAGCAACATGCAACATGATTATACACGCCGGAAACTCCATAAGATTCAACGACTTTTTGGGTGTTGGTTCAAACAATATAACAAATGACCTTTCAACTGCACTACATACACCACTTAGTGCAGCTGAAAAAATGAAGATAGACTACGGTGCCTTAAATAACAATTCAAGTGAATTTATAGAATTGCCTGTTATAGGAGATGACGCTTCAACTCATGAAGTATCTCTTGATATAGTATCAAATGTCATATATGTAAGAGTTGAAGAAACCCTTATGATTTTGGCAAAAATTCTGGAAGACAGCGGATACAAAGACCAGGTAGGGGCCGGTGTTGTTCTGACCGGAGGACTTACAAAACTGGGAGGTATCAGAGAGCTTGCAACCGCGATATTTGACAATCTTCCAGTAAGAATAGCAAGACCAAAAGAGATGGACGGTCTTTTTGAAACACTAAGAGACCCTGGATACTCGTGTGCCATAGGACTTGTACTCTATGGAGGAGGATATTTTACTCCATACGAGATAGATTCTAACAAAAAACTCAGATATAAAAATGAAACCATATCTCCGGGTGCAAATATCCATAAAGAGATGGATAATTTATATGAAGATGGTATTGAAAAAATTATATATCCGGAAGATGAACTTTCAAATGCAAAAGACAAACTGGCAGATATAGCGATAATAAAAGAAAAACAAAAAAAAGATGGCTTTATAACAAATTTATGGAACCGTCTGACACAACTATTTTAAGAGGAGTATTAGATTATGAGTGGCTTTAGTATAGAAGAATCAAAATATATTTACGGTGCAAAGATAAAAGTTATAGGTGTTGGCGGTGGTGGCGGAAATATGGTCAATCATATGATAAGAGAAAATATAGAAGGAATCGACCTTATAGTTGCCAACACTGATGCCCAGGCACTGGAACACTCATTGGCTCCTACAAAACTTCAACTCGGAGAAAAAAAGACAAAAGGACTGGGTGCAGGTATGATTCCTGCAGTAGGAAGAGAATCAGCTCTTGAGAGTTATGAAGAGATTAAAAGCTCCTTGGAAGGTGCGGATATCGTATTTATAGCTTCAGGATTTGGAGGAGGAACTGGAACAGGTGCTGCTCCTGTTATAGCCCAGGCGGCAAAAGAGATAGGTGCTCTAACAGTATCTGTGGTAACAAAACCATTTATGTTTGAAGGAAGGAAAAGAGCCAAACTTGCTGAAAACGGTATAGTGGAACTTAAAAAAGAGAGTGACTCCATAGTTGTGATTCCAAATGACAAACTCCTCTCCATAGTTGAAAAAAATATGGGTATAAAAGAGAGCTTTAAAATAGTTGATGATGTTCTCAGCCGTGCTGTTGGCGGTATGAGCTTAGTAGTTTTATCTTCAGGTGATAGCGATATCAACCTGGACTTTGCA
>CAYRRJ010000178.1:0-4089 GCA_964426645.1 uncultured Campylobacterales bacterium
CTCTTCTTAATAATTTTGTAAGGAGTTATATAAATATCTGCTTGTATATCGTAAGTTTCTCCCAAATAGCTTTTGGTAAAACAAAACTCAGACTCTACAAATGCTATATATGGACGGTAGGATAAAGATTCAAAAAACCTGTCATACATCCCTTTACCAAATCCAATGCGTCTGAATGCTCCATCTACTCCTAAAACAGGAACAATCGCCAAATCAATTTTTTTTTCCTTTGAAAAAGAGTTTTTCGGCTCTCTTATATCAAACCTCTTCTTGTACAAAGGTAGTCTATATTTTACCATTTTAAAACTGACACCTTCCATAAATGGGACAAAAATATTATATCTTCTCTCTCTTCTTATCCTTTGTACCAATCTTAAAACATCTATTTCATGTTTCAAGGGCAGATAAAAAAGTATATTTTCAGCCTTCAGATTTTTTATAAGTCTATAAAGTTTTTCATTTGTTATGCAGTTTTTTTTCAGTTTGGCATGCTTTGAATTTTTTTTTAATTTTTTCTTACAATACTCTCTGAAATCATCTTTATTTTTAAATTTCATTTTTGTTTTACTGTTTCTTTCTATATAAAGGCATCTCTAAAAACCTACATATCTCATAGCTTTATTAGCTTGTTCATGGTCAAGAATCTCTACAACAAAGCATATGGACAAACTAATAAAGCCCAAAGGAAAGGCAAATAAGGCACAATCTTTTGTAAGATAAATTCTTGAATTACCTATGGGTAGTCCTGCAAATTTCTCTTACAAAATTTTATACCTTGCTTTGTCTTCTATGGACCATGTAAGTTTTTAGAGATGCCCTTAAGAAGTTTTTGTGTATAATAATACCCTATTTATTTCACAAAGGCAAAACATATGATTAAAACCACATATATCTTCATGATGATAATTTTCGTCTTTTTTACAGCTTGTTCAAACAATAAAAATGAAGCAGAAGAGAAAAAAACCGTAAATACGACAAAAGAAAACAGTATTCCCAAAAATAACAAACAAAACATCACTCTGCAAGATACTGACGGCAATATTATAGAAATCAAAAAAACAAAAAAAGGTTTTATTGTTTCAGGAATAGAAAAAAAAATAGTTATATTAGATTTTTTCGCAACATGGTGTCCTCCATGTAAAGCAGAAATCCCTCATCTTAACAATCTACAGGAAAAATATAAAGATAATCTTGTCATCATAGGAATACTTTTGGAACAAAACAAAGACAATGATGAAATAAAAAATTTTATAAATTATCATTCTATAAATTATACAATTACCAACTCTGAAGGAAATTTTCAACTGGCAAAAGAAGTAGGTGGAGTTCAAAGCATACCTTTTATGATTATGTATGACAAAAACGGTGATTATGTAACCCACTATATGGGTGCCATTCCGGAAGAGATGATAGAAGCTGATATACAAAGGGTACTGAAATAATGCTTGGTTTTATAAAAAAAGGTCTTGGAAAAACTATAAATGTCATAAAGGATGTTCTACCTAACAAAGTAGATAAAATAGATAAAGATACTCTTGAAGAGATTCTTTTAGAATCAGATGTTCCTTATGAGTTGGTTGAAGAGATTATATACTATCTTCCACCTTCTGACAAAGTTGAAGAAAAAGATTTAAGAAGAGTTTTAAAATCTTATTTTATTTACGATGAAAACAGACAACACAAAGACAGCAAACCTTTTGTAGAGTTGATTATAGGTGTTAATGGAGCGGGTAAAACAACCACTATTGCCAAACTTGCAAATAACTATAAAAAAGATGGTAAAAAGGTTATCTTAGGAGCTAGTGATACCTTTAGAGCAGCTGCAATAGAACAGCTAAAGAGATGGGCAGATAAACTGAATATTCCTATAGTTCATACCCAACAAGGACACGATCCTTCAGCTGTAGCATATGATACTATTTCATCGGCGGTTGCCAAAAGTTTTGACAATGTTTTGATAGATACGGCAGGAAGACTTCACAACCAGACAAACCTCTCAAACGAGCTTAAAAAAATAGTTAGAATTTGCAACAAAGCAAAAGAGGGAACTCCGCATAGAAAAATCTTGATACTTGATGGCACACAGGGAAATTCAGCTATAAATCAGGCTAAAGCTTTTAATGAGATAGTAGGAATTGATGCTATTATCATCACAAAACTTGACGGTACGGCAAAAGGAGGTGCTCTTTTTGCCATAGCAAAAGAGTTACAACTTCCTATAATATATATTGGTGTTGGAGAAGAGGAAAACGACCTTATTCCATTTAATCCCGATGAGTATATAGATACTATACTTGAGAGTATATTTATACACCATGAAGAAACTAAACAGGAATTGACAAAATCATAAACTTTTTGTTTACATGTAAACAAATAATACTTTGAAATTGTAAAGTTTCAATAAGGTAACTCAATAAATCATTAAATCCAAGGGAAATTATATTTAGTCAGTGAAGTAATAAGGAGAAAACGGAATGAAAAAAAAGAAGACTCTTTTCGAGTGTCAAGCTTGTGGTCACCAAAGCGGAAAATGGCTTGGCAAATGTCCAAATTGTGGAGCATGGGACCAATTTATAGAACTAAATCAAAAACAGATAGAAACATTAAATGAGATAAAATCTATAGAAAATGAAAAAAATTATACAGGTGCTGTACCTATAACTGATATCGAGTATGAGAAAATAGAAAGATTCAAATCTGATGATAGCGAACTTGACTTGGTTTTAGGAGGCGGTATAGTAAACGGAAGTCTAACTTTAGTAGGAGGAAGCCCGGGAGTCGGAAAATCAACTCTACTTTTAAAAATAGCCGGAAACTTAGCAAAAAACGGTAAAAAAGTACTTTATGTAAGTGGAGAAGAGTCAGCATCTCAAATAAAATTAAGAGCAGATAGATTAGATTCAAATCATCCAAATCTATACCTACTTTCAGAGATAAGAGTAGAATATATCTTCAATGAACTATCAAAACAAAATTTTGATTTTTTGGTAATTGATTCTATTCAAACCATATATTCTAGCAACATAACTTCAGCACCGGGTAGTGTTTCTCAAGTAAGGGAGATAACCTTTGAGTTAATGAGATATGCAAAAGAGAACGATCTTCCTATCTTTATCATAGGACATATCACAAAAGAGGGCTCCATAGCAGGTCCTAGGATATTAGAACACATGGTAGATACAGTACTTTACTTTGAAGGAGACAGTTCAAAAGAACTAAGACTTCTTAGAGGTTTCAAAAATAGATTTGGCTCAACTAATGAAGTAGGAATATACGAGATGACCAAACATGGTCTTTTCAGTGCAAAAAATCTCTCAAAAAAACTTTTTGCAAGAGGAAAAGCTCAATCAGGCTCAGCTATAACCGTCATACTTGAAGGCTCTCGCCCTATTATACTGGAAGTTCAAGCCCTGGTATCTCAAAGTGGATATCCAAATCCCAAAAGAAGCTCTACCGGATATGAGTTAAATAGATTGACTATGTTACTTGCATTGCTAGAGAGGAAATTAGACCTTCCTCTTAATCAATATGATGTATTTATAAATATAGCAGGAGGAATAAAGATAAATGAAACAGCAGCAGACCTTGCTATAATAGCTGCTATCATAAGTAGTTTTAGAGATAGACCTATAAGTAGAGATACCGTATTTTTAGGTGAAGTTAGTCTAATAGGAGATATAAGAGATATTCCAAATCTTGATACAAGATTAAAAGAGGCTAAAAGCCAACATTTTAAAAAAGCTATAACACCTACAATTCCTATAGAAAAAATAGATGATTTGAAGTGTTATAGTATAGATGAAGTTCCAAAACTTATAGAATGGATGTAGTTAAAGAGAAATTTTTGGTAAATTTTTCTATAATTTTAACGATATAGTAGATATAATGAGAATAAAAGGAAAAAATAATGGCTGAAGAGACAACTGAAGAGGTAGTAGAGAAAAAATCCGGTGGAAATATGGTACTTATTATTATAGTTGTACTTTTAGTACTCCTTTTGATAGGTGGTGGTGTTGCTGCTTACTTCTTACTAAGTGGAGATGAAGAGGCTGCTACTGCTGATACACAAGCTACTGTTCCTCAAACTAC
>CAYRRJ010000179.1:0-2442 GCA_964426645.1 uncultured Campylobacterales bacterium
CAAGAAGAGATTAAAATAGCTTTAGCTTCTTGGCATAAGCCAAAGCTTTAGTGAGATGAATTGAACTTGAATTATTTCAAGTTCAAGAAGATATTAAAATGAAAAACAAAAATTAACAAAAAGGATGAAAAATGGGAAAAGTTATAGGAATTGACTTAGGAACAACAAACTCTTGTGTAGCGATATATGAGCATGGAGATAGTAAAGTAATACCAAATAAAGAAGGGAAAAACACAACTCCTTCAGTTGTGGCTTTTACTGATAAAGATGAAGTTTTGGTTGGAGATACTGCAAAAAGACAAGCAGTTACTAACCCTAAAAGAACAATCTATTCTATAAAAAGAATTATGGGATTGATGTGTTCTGAAGATAAAGCAAAACAGGCAAAAGAAAGATTGCCTTATGAAATAGTTGACAGAAACGGAGCTTGTGCTATTGAAATAGACGGAAAAGTTTATACTCCTCAAGAGATAAGTGCAAAAGTTTTGATGAAACAAAAAGAGGATGCAGAAGCTTTCTTGGGAGAAGAGGTAACTGATGCAGTTATTACCGTACCTGCATATTTCAACGACTCTCAAAGAAAAGCGACAAAAGAGGCGGGAACTATTGCCGGACTTAATGTACTTAGAATCATAAATGAGCCTACTTCTGCGGCACTAAGCTATGGACTTGATAAAAAAGAGGCTGAAAAGATTGTAGTATATGACCTTGGTGGTGGTACATTTGATGTTACCGTTCTTGAAACAGGTGATAGTGTTGTTGAAGTTTTATCAACAGGCGGTGATGCGTTTTTAGGTGGTGATGATTTTGATAACAGATTGATAGACTACCTTGCTAGTGAGTTTAAAAATGAGCAGGGAATTGATCTTAAAAATGATGTAATGGCTCTACAAAGACTAAAAGAAGCAGCTGAAAATGCAAAAAAAGAGCTTTCAAGCTCAACTGAAACAGAAGTAAACTTACCGTTTATTACTGCTGATGCAAGTGGTCCTAAACACCTTGTTAAGAAGATAACAAGAGCTAAATTTGAATCTTTGATAGAAGATTTGGTAGAAAAGACTATAGATAAAATCAAAGAAGTTGTAAAAGACTCTGATTTGGACAAGAGTGAGATAAAAGAAGTAGTTCTTGTTGGTGGTTCTACTCGTGTTCCTTTGGTTCAGGAGAAAGTAAAAGCATTCTTTGGAAAAGAGCTTAACAAATCTGTTAATCCTGATGAAGTTGTAGCTATCGGTGCTGCAATTCAGGGTGCTGTTATAAAAGGTGATGTAAAAGATGTGCTTTTACTAGATGTTACACCACTAAGTCTTGGTATAGAGACTCTTGGTGGAGTTATGACTAAGCTTATAGAAAAAGGTACAACGATTCCTGTTAAAAAGACTCAAACTTTCTCAACTGCAGAGGATAATCAACCGGCAGTTACTATACATGTATTGCAAGGTGAGAGAGAGTTTGCGAGAGATAATAAATCTCTAGGACAGTTTAACCTTGAAAATATTCCACCTGCTCCTAGAGGTGTACCTCAAATCGAAGTTGCATTTGATATAGATGCAAACGGTATCTTGACTGTTAGTGCAACTGATAAGGCAACAGGTAAAGCCCAAGAGATTAAAATCTCTGGCTCAAGCGGACTTGATGAAGCTGAAATTGAAAAAATGGTAAAAGATGCCGAGCTTCACAAAGAGGAAGATAAAAAGAGAAAAGAAGCAGTTGAAGCTAGAAATCAAGCTGATGCACTAGCTCATCAAACTGAGAAATCTCTAAGTGAAATTGGAGATAAGATTGATGCTGGTGAAAAAGCAAAAATAGAAGAGGCTTTAAATGCATTAAAAGAGACTCTAAAAGATGACAGTGCTACAAAAGAGCAAATAGATGAAAAAGTTAAAGCTCTTAGCGAAGCTAGTCATAAACTGGCAGAAGCTATGTATAAAAAAGATGAGCCACAAGGTGGAGCAGCAGGTGGTGCCCAAGGTGGTTCCGGTAAAAAAGCTGATGATGATGTAATCGACGCAGAAGTCGAGTAAAAACCTTAGTGGGCTTTACATGTAAAGCCCACTACCTTTTTAATATAAATTTGTATTTTTTCTCCATATTTATAGCTTCATCTCTACCATAAACTACGATATCTCTATCTACTTTTATCTCTTTAGAATCAATTTTATCCGGATAATCCACAAAATTGAGTATATGTTTGATTGTATTTATTCTGGCCTTTTTCTTGTTGTTGCTTTTAATTATAGTCCAAGGGGCTTCTTTGGTATGAGTAGAGCTTAACATCATAAACTTTGCTAGTGTATATTCGTCCCAAAGTTTTTGTGACTCCTTATCCACAGGACTCAGTTTGTACTGTTTTAGAGGATCTGTCTCTCTTGCTTTAAATCTTCTTTTTTGCTCCTTTTTGGAGACTGAGAAATAAAATTTGAAGATTTGGATTCCTTCTTC
>CAYRRJ010000179.1:2452-4085 GCA_964426645.1 uncultured Campylobacterales bacterium
TCAGGTGCATCTTTTAAATACTTATGATGTTCTCTCTCAGTACAAAATCCCATGACAGGTTCTACCATGGCACGATTGTACCAACTTCTATCAAACAAAACTATCTCACCCGCACTTGGTAGATGTGCTACATATCTTTGAAAATACCATTGGGTTTTTTCAGTATCTGTTGGTTTTTCAAGAGCAACAACTCTAGCACCTCTTGGGTTTAGGTGTTCGGTTATTCTTTTTATAGTTCCACCTTTTCCGGCAGCATCTCTTCCTTCAAAAATCATTAATATTTTTAAACCTTTTTCTTTTACATGGTTTTGAAATTTAAGCAGTTCTACTTGAAGTTTTCTTAGCTCTTTTTCATATTCTAAGGTCTCCCTTTTGACCCAAATCCTTATTTTGTTCTTGATTTTTTTCTTTTTATTGCCCATGTTTTGCCTTTAGAAAAGAGGTATTACTAAACAAATCGTAAAAATTTATAAAAGATTTACACACTTTGGGTAAAATATGATAATTTTTTTAAGAGAGGTTACAAAATGAAGAGATTTTTAGGAGTTTTACTCTTTTTGCTTTATATGAATTTACCGCTATTTGCCGGATTTACACAGATGGAAATTCTTTCTCCCGAAGAGGCGTTTAAAGTAGAGTCAAAACAGAGTGACAATGGTGTAGATGTAACTATCAAATTGGCAAAAACAATGTATATTTATGATGATAAATTGCACATAGAGATAATCTCTCCTATCCAAGTATCCTTGGATAAAGAGGTAAAAAAACCAAAACCGGTCTCTTTTCACGATTTTATAGTACATAGAAAAGATGTAGATATAAATATCCCAAATAGTATAATTTCCAAATATGTAAAAGACGGGGATTTTACTATAAAAGTTTCATATCAAGGATGTAGTGAAAGAGGTCTTTGCTATC
This sequence comes from uncultured Campylobacterales bacterium, assembly GCA_964426645.1. Taxonomy (GTDB): domain Bacteria; phylum Campylobacterota; class Campylobacteria; order Campylobacterales; family Sulfurospirillaceae; genus CAYRRJ01. The sequence continues at coordinate 3,371 of CAYRRJ010000179.1, forward strand.
AACCTATGAACAATACTTTTACCTATAAATTGAAAAAAGATGCAAAAATAAAAAAAGATGAAGCACAAAGTAGTAATTTATCAGAAGAAGATGCAATAGCCGGAATCTTTAAAGATAGTGGCTTTTTTATGATACTCTTAACATTTTTTGGTTTCGGATTGCTTCTTTCTTTGACTCCTTGCATATTCCCTATGATTCCAATCCTCTCCTCGGTAATTGTATCGAAATCAGATGAGAATATGAGTACAAAAAGAGCGTTTTTTCTCTCATTGGTTTATGTTTTGGCGATGTCTGTTGCATATACTATAGCCGGAGTTTTAGCTGGACTTTTCGGAGCAAATATACAAACTGCGATGCAAAATCCTTGGGTTTTGGGAGTATTTAGTTTGATTTTTGTACTACTATCTTTATCTATGTTTGGTTTTTATGAACTTCAAATGCCTTCATTCATACAATCAAAGCTAACGAAAAAAAGTGATGAAAGTGCTAAAAATGGCGGTATAATCGGGGTTGCGATAATGGGATTTTTATCTGCTTTGATAGTAGGTCCCTGCGTTGCGGCACCTTTGGCTGGAGCACTTGTTTATATCGGGCAAAGCGGAGATGCACTTTTGGGTGGTGCTGCTTTGTTTGTTATGAGTCTTGGTATGGGAGTGCCTCTTTTGATTATAGGGGCTGGTGCCGGTAAGTTTATGCCTCGTCCAGGTGCTTGGAT
>CAYRRJ010000180.1:0-4084 GCA_964426645.1 uncultured Campylobacterales bacterium
TTGAAGGAAAAGATGCTAAAGAAACCAGAGTCAAATTGAAAAAAGTAAAATGGGCTATTACTGTATTTTTTCTTGTCTTGGGATTGGCAACTCTTGCAGCCTATATAAAAATAGGATTGGACCATAAAGAAAAAGTTGGGGAAAGATATAAGCCGGCTGCTATGATAATAAAAAACAGTACCAGCAGGGTTGCAGATAGTTTTTACGGAAATGTTTCCGTAAAAAGGGGGTAGTAAAATGAATGTAAAATATTGTGATGCGTTAGTAATAGGTGGAGGATTGGCAGGTTTGAGAGCTGCAGTTGAAGCTCAGTCAAGGGGTTTGAGCACAACAGTTTTAAGTCTTATTCCTGTCAAAAGATCACACTCGGCAGCTGCTCAGGGTGGTATGCAGGCAAGTCTTGGTAATTCCAAGATGGGTAGAGGTGACAATGAAGATGTGCATTTTGCAGATACCGTAAAAGGTAGTGACTGGGGATGTGACCAGGAAGTTGCAAGGATGTTTGTTACAACTGCTCCTAAAGCTATTCGTCAGCTTGCTGAATGGGGTGTGCCTTGGACCAGAATCAGAAAAGGTCCGAGAGAAGTTGTCATAAATGCACAAAGAACAACAATAGAAGAAGCGGAAGAAACACATGGATATATTCAATCTCGTGACTTTGGCGGTACTAAAAAATGGAGGACATGTTTTACTTCTGATGCCACAGGACATACAATGCTTTTTGCAGTTGCAAACGAAGCTTTAAAAAGAGATGTGAATATTGAAGACAGAAAAGAGGCTATATCTCTTATAGTTGAAAATAACAGATGTTACGGAGCAATTGTAAGAGATTTGATAACCGGTGAGATAAGTGCATATGTATCTAAGGGTACTCTAATAGCAACCGGAGGTTACGGAAGAATTTATAAGCAGACAACAAATGCTGTTGTTTGTGAGGGAACAGGACAGGCAATAGCACTTGAAACAGGAATAGCCAGACTTGGAAATATGGAAGCGGTTCAGTTTCACCCGACTCCTATAGTACCATCAGGTATCCTTTTGACAGAAGGTTGTAGAGGTGACGGTGGAATACTTAGAGATGTTGATGGTTACAGATTTATGCCAGATTATGAACCTGAGAAAAAAGAGTTGGCTAGCCGTGATGTTGTTTCCCGTCGTATGATGGAGCATATAAGAAACGGAAAAGGTGTACCTTCTCCTTATGGTGAGCATCTATGGCTTGATATTTCTATACTCGGAAGAGAGCATATCGAGAAAAATCTAAGAGATGTTCAGGAAATCTGTATGATTTTCAACGGAATTGACCCTGCGGATGAAGGTCCTAAAGGTTGGGCTCCGGTACTTCCTATGCAACACTACTCTATGGGAGGAATAAGAACAAAACCTACAGGAGAGTCTCCGACTCTAAGTGGACTTTTCAGTTGTGGTGAAGCTGCTTGCTGGGATATGCACGGATTTAACAGACTTGGTGGAAACTCTGTAAGTGAAACAGTGGTTTCAGGTATGATTGTAGGTGATTATTTTGCCCAGTACTGTGCCAAAAATGATATAGATATAAATACAAAAACAGTGGAAAATGAATTAGACAAACAAGTCAATTATATAAAATCTCTTCTTGAACATGAAGGAAAATACAATATTTTCGAAATCAAAAATGAGATGAAAGAGATTATGTGGGATAAAGTTGCAATATTTAGAGACGGTAAAGGTTTGGCTGAAGCTGTTGACAGGCTTGAAGAGCTCTATAAAAAATCTCATGATGTTAATGTAAAATCAAAATCATGGGCTGTAAACCCTGAACTTGAAGAGGCATACAGAGTTCCTAAGATGCTTAAACTTGCTCTTTGTGTGGCTTTGGGAGCCAGAGAAAGAACAGAGAGTCGTGGAGCTCACTACAGAGAGGATTATCTAAAAAGAGATGATGCCAACTGGTTGAAAAGAACTCTTACTTATTGGAAAGAGGGAGACACCCTTCCTAGTATAGAGTATGAAGACCTTGATATTATGAAGATGGAAATGCCTCCTGCTTTTAGAGGGTATGGTAGAAAAGGTATGATTATCGAAAATCCTCTCAGTGCAAAAAGACAGGAAGAGGTAGATAAGATAAGAGAGCAGATGGAGGCTGAAGGAAAAGACAGATTTGAGATACAAGATGCTTTGATGCATTTTGAATTACAGCCTTATTTTAAAGCTAAAAATGAAAGATTTGGAGAATAATCATGGGAAGAGAAATAACTATTAGAGCATTGAAATATAATCCGTACTCCAAGGTTTCCAAGCCTCATTTTGCAGAATATAAACTTGAAGAAACTGACGGTATGACTCTGTTTATTGCTTTGAGTAAGATAAGAGAAACACTTGATGCAGATTTGAGTTTTGATTTTGTTTGCCGTGCGGGTATTTGTGGAAGTTGTGGTATGATGGTTAACGGAAAACCGCAATTGGCTTGTAGAACATTGACAAAAGATTATCCTGAGGGTGTTATAACTCTTATGCCTATGCCTGCTTTCAAACTTATAAAAGACCTTTCTGTAGATACAGGAAACTGGATGAATGATATGAGTAAAAGAGTTGAAAGTTGGATTCATAAGCAAGAAGAGAGAGACTATACAAAGCTTGAGACTCCTGTTGACCCTGATATTGCAGATGAAACATTTGAATTAGACAGATGTATAGAGTGTGGTATATGTGTGGCAAGTTGTGGAACCAAGCTTATGAGACCGGATTTTGTAGGGGCTGTAGGACTTAACAGAATAGCCAGATTTGAAGTTGACCCTCATGATGAAAGAAGTGATGAGGATTTTTATGAGTTGGTAGGTGATGATAACGGAGTTTTCGGATGTATGAGTCTTTTGGCCTGTGAAGATAACTGTCCAAAACATTTACCTTTACAGAGTAAAATAGCTTATATGAGAAGAAAGCTTGTAGCACTCAGATAGAGCTAATATAAGAGTAGCCTTTTGGCTACTCTTTAACCTTTTTTTTTAATATTTTATACATAACTTCACTTGATATAATTCCCCTTTATTTTCTATTTAGGCGGTATATGTGCATATTTTGAATGATTTTTTTCTTTTAAGTTGGAACGAAAAGCTAGAACATATCGACAAACTACCGGATAGATTTTCCGATTATATATATAATTATTCAAATTATTCTGATTTTTGTGACAGCAGTGCAATTTTATTGATGATAAACAGCGAAAATTGTGACAGTATCCTAAAATTGAATATCTTAGGAGATTTGTTTGATGGGGTTTTCAAAGATATCAGTCTTGACAGGTGTTTGATTTTACAGGCTCAAAAAGAGTTATTGCTTTTTTTGGTGGAAGAGGGAAATATAGAGTTAAACAAGGATATAAAATCAAGATTTGAGATTTTAAGAAAAGAGGGTGTTATAACTTATTTTATAAGCAGAAGACTTATAGGTCTTATAGGACTTATAAAAGAAAAACAACCGAAAGAAGTAAAAATTTCTCTGAAAAAAGCTCAAACAGATAATGAATATTACAGAAATTCTTTAAATATCCTGAAAACAGCGATTTACAACTTAAAAGAACATATTGAACCTGAAAGTTTGAAACCAAGACTTGATTTTATAGTGTCCAAACTTGAGAATCAAAAGTTTTCAATAGGTATAACAGGTGTTATGAATGCTGGTAAATCAACAATGTTGAATGCTCTTTTGAAAAAAGAGATTTTAGGTACTTCCACTGTCCCTGAAACTGCAAATCTTACTGTCTTGAAATATGCTGATATAGAGTTTGCCAGAGTCAATTTTTGGAGTAAAAGTGAATTTGAAAGGATAATTAAAAGCTCGGAAAGTTCAAAAAGTATCAAAAAATTTGTTGAAGAGACAAAAGAGCATTTTGGTAGTGAACTTGGTAAGTATATCACAAAAAGTGGTAATTCAAAAGAGATAGCGGTAGATGAACTGGTTTTCTATACTTCAGCAAAAAAATCTGACAAGAAGTGCAATCTTGTAAAAAGTGTTGAGTTGTATTCTAATTTGGAGTTTTTAAAAAACGGTGTAGAAATAGTAGATACTCCCGGACTTGACGACCCTATTGTCCAAAGAGAAGAGA
>CAYRRJ010000181.1:0-4050 GCA_964426645.1 uncultured Campylobacterales bacterium
GGAAAAGAGCATTCAAATGTACCGGTTTTGAGTGAAATTCCTCTAATAGGAAATGCTTTTAAACACACAAACGATTCATTAATTTCCCAGGAATTAATCTTTGTCATTACTCCTAAAATAATCGGAGCAAAAGGCGTTACAAAAACTTCACTAAGAGAGCTGGGATTTTCTAAGAGGATATATGAATAGCAGTGACTATACCAGTTTAAAAAATATTTTTTTAGATGGTAATGAGTTTGACTATATAAATCTTGACAAATCTTCAATGGCTTATGAAAAGCTTGTACAAACTATAGACAAACCACTAAAACTGATACTTTTTTATGGAAAACCGGGTACCGGAAAAACATTTTTATTGCAAAAAATATATAATGATTTTAAAAAGAAGAAGAAAATAGTTTTTTTCCCAAGACCATATTTCAATGAGCTTGAATTTGTAAAAGCCCTATATAGCGAAACTTTTAAAGAACCTTCACCTGAATTCAGCGGTTATGACCAGTTTTTATCAGTTGCAAGTAAAAAATTAAACGAAAATGATGAAGTCACAACTGTTTTGATTGATGAAGCACAGCTGTATCCAAATGAGTTGATAGAAAAAATCAGATTGATGGCAGATTCCAGAAAATTCAAATTTCTTTTTACTGTACATAAAACCGATGAAGAGGATATTCTGGCAAAAGACTATTTTAAAACCCGTATCTGGGAGAGTATAGAACTTCAGAATTCCTCACATAATGAAATAAAAACATATATAGAAAAAAAACTTATGATGCACAACAGATTTGAATATCTGAGTCTTTTTAAAGACAAACACTTTAAAATTATTTTTTCTTTGACAGGAGGAAATCTCAGAACAATAAACAAACTGTTGTATAAGCTTTTTGAAATTCTTGAGTATTATGACTATAATTCACCTTCTCTTATAAACTCAAGAAGTTTAAAAATAAAATATCTTATTATGGCAGGTATAAGTTTGGGGATGATAGATGCTTAGTACACAAGACATAGCAGAATTGGAACAAAAATATAAAAAGTATATTTTAAAAAAAAGAGTAAAATATATTTTTTATATATTTTTGCTATCAGTTGTTTTTCTAGCTGCAATTTATTTTGTATATTTAAATAATCCAAGAAGTAAGAAAGAATCAACTCCTAAACATATAATCAAAAAAACAAAACATATAAAAAACTCTGTAACAGAAAAAAAAGAAAAAAAAGTTTTACTCCCAAAATCTCTACTTTCGGAAATAAAAGATTATAATAAATCAGAATCAACAGTAAAAAAAGATATAAAAGATACACTTTCAAATGAAAAAAATATATCCAAACCTGTAAAAACAGATATAAAAGACTCTGTCAAAACTTTAATTTCGGTAACAGATACAAAAGATACAACAGAAATAAAATCTAAAAAATCCGATACAACACTAAGTTTTCATATAAAACCTTCCACTGATTTTTCTTACCAGGAATTCTCAAAACAGACTCTCAAATTAAATCTAGTAACAAATACTGATACCAATATTTCAAAACATTCCGAAAATATTATAGAAAAAACCACTGTTTCTAAAAAAGAAAAAAAGAAAAAAGAAAAAAGAAAGGTATCAAATAGTACTATTAAAATAGAAATGAATGATATGAACTCTGTAAAGTATCTTAAAGAGAAATATAATAAAACACACAATATAATTTTTGCTCTTATGCTGTGTGAAGAGTATTATTCTTTAAAAAAGTATAAAGAGTCCTTAAAATGGTCAATCATAGCAAATGATTTGGATAATCAGAGTGAAAGAAGCTGGATTTGGTTTGCAAAATCAAAATACAGATTAAATCAGAAGGATGATGCCGTAAGAGCATTGAAAGCATATTTAAAAACAAATGAATCCGACACCATCCACTTTCTTTTGGAAAAAATTCAAAATGGAGAATTAGATGATTAAACAAATATTTATTTCAATTATACTTATAACAGAATTTTTAAATGCAGGCAATACCAGTTTTGAAGACTTAAAAACTCTTTTTGCCAAACATGAATATTCAAAAGTATGTATAAAATCAGGAGAACTTTATCAGCAATATAAAAGCAATGAAGAATTTTTAAATATCTTTGGAGCATCATGTCTGAAATCAGATATGATAAACAGATTAGTTCTTCCCATCATAAAACTTTATAAAACAAAAGATGCAAGAGAAAATGCTGCCTATTTCTCAACAATACTTTATCAAAAGAAACTTTTATACCATGCTCTTTGTGACGATATAGATATATCATATATCAATTTACCACAAACAGACTATATACTATCTATAATTTTTGACAAATTTGTCAGAGGAGAATATGACCTTAAAAACGGTTCATACTGGTTTAATGATGATAAAAGAAGCAATGTAACATACAAACTTTCTTTAGAAGAAAGAAATGGTATAAAAAAAATGTATTTGAGAACTTATAAAAACAATAGAATAACAAAAGTAAGAATATACTGGTAGGTGATTATGAGCGATATAAACGGAGCACTTCTAACATATCTTATAAATAACAGAATAATAGATGAAAACACCGCTTTGGAGATCAAAGAAGAATATGAAAAAAACAATAAAAATATTTCTGACCTTCTTTTGGAAAGTAATCTGTTTGACAAAGAAAACTTTCTAATTCTTATAGTAGAATTTTATAAAAAAGGCAATATATCAATAGAAGATGTAAACAGATATTTTGCCATTGACATAGAAGTTTTTCTAAAGGCACTGGCAAAAAACCTGAATGCCACCTATATAGATTTGGATTCTGTTGATATAGATTACAAAATGGTTTCAAAACTACCTTTTTCACAACTTAAAAAATTTCATGCTCTACCTGTAAAAGAAGATGAAATAAATGTATATGTAGCTTTCCAGGATCCTTTGGATATGAACTCACAGGAAGCTATACAAAGAATATTTCCAAGGAAACTTGTAAAAACCGTTATATCTGATCCTTCTAAAATAGAAATATATCTTAACAAAATAGAACTTGGTGACAGTATAAAAGAGCTTATCTCGGAAATCAGAAGAGAAATCACATCAAGTGCTGCAGAAAACCCGCAGGAATCTTCGGGAATATTAAAGCTTATTGAAATCATATTGAAAACATCTATCCTTTCAAGGGCAAGTGATATACATATAGAGCCGACAGAAAACAATTGTGTTGTAAGAAGCAGAATAGACGGTTTACTAAATGAAACATTTATATTTGACAAAGATATATATCCACCTCTTGGTTCTAGGCTGAAATTACTCTCAAATATGGATATAGCAGAAAAAAGAAAACCTCAAGACGGAAGATTCTCTGCTACAATTCTTGGAAGAGATTATGATTTTAGGATTTCAACATTGCCTGTAATGAATGGAGAATCCATTGTTATTCGTATCTTGGATAAATCCAAAGTTATGATTAAACTGGAAGAATTGGGCATGCATGAAAAGAATTTTGAAAAATTCAGCAAAGCCATGAGAGCTCCTTACGGTATCATATTTGTAACCGGTCCCACAGGAAGCGGAAAGACAACAACTCTTTATGCTGCTTTAAATGCTATCAAGAGTGTTCAGACTAAGATTATAACAGTTGAAGACCCTGTTGAATATCAACTTAATCTAACACAACAGACACAGGTTAACGAAAAAGCAAATCTTACATTTGCCGCTGCTCTGCGCTCTATCCTTAGACAAGACCCTGATATCATTATGATAGGAGAGGTAAGAGATCAGGAAACACTGAGAATTGCGGTACAAGCTGCCTTAACCGGACATCTGGTCTTTTCAACTTTACATACAAATGACGCTATCAGTGCAGTTACAAGGGTCATGGATATGGGTATAGAACCTTATCTTTTAAGTGGTTCTCTCGTTGCAATAGAAGCTCAAAGACTAGTAAGAAAACTGTGTCCATACTGTAAAAGTGAAATAACTCTTCCAAAAACGGCATATGATGATATAAAAGAGTTTCTGCCTGAAAACTACCAGTTTTATAAACACAACGGATGTGAAAAATGTGCACAGACAGGATATATA
>CAYRRJ010000182.1:0-4017 GCA_964426645.1 uncultured Campylobacterales bacterium
AATCAAAACATTTCCGCAAAGAGATATAAATTTTGCAATTTCTCTTATGATTGATTATCAGATAAGAAGAATTGTCATAGTTGATAAAAACAATAAATTTTTAGGTGTTATTGAGCATAGTGACCTTGTATATGCTTTGGAAAAAGAGGTTTCTAAAGTAGGCCTAAGGTTGAAAGAGATATTGAATCCATCCAGAGAGGCTTTACATGTAAGTGTGGATAAAGATTTGGAAGATATTCTTGTTTTGATGAAAAATGAGATGAAAAATTCTGTTTTGGTATTTGATAAAGATGAAGTTGTAGGAATTTTAACACAGAAAGATATATTGAATTTTGCATATAATGATATAAAAAGAACTACAAAGATAGATAAACTTATGCATTCTCCTGTCAAATTTATAGATTCCGGTCTTGAAATGTTAAAAGCAATCGATTTTATGAAGAGAAACGGATTTAGACATCTTGTTGTAAGGGAAGATGAAAAGTTTTATGTGATTACTCCAGATAATATTATAAAAAATCTGAAGGGTAATTACATAAAAGTTTTGGAAGAGAAAATAAAAGTTCAAAGAAACTATTTGGATGACCTTGGATATATTTTTATAGAACTCGTAAGATTTGATTCAGAACAGGTTGTACAATTTGCAAACAGAAATGCCAAAGAAGTGCTTTGTGTGGATATCAACAGCAGTATTAAAGATTTTATTCCTAAAGATATTTGGCATAAGACACTTGAAGCTTTTAAAACAAATGATAATATAGAGTTTGAAAATGTATGTATAGGGGATAAATATTTTAAATATCTTGCTAATCAGAGTAGGTATTCAAATGATCATCATTCTGTTATAAATATTATTCTCATAGATATAGATAATTTTTACAAAAAAAACAGAGAATTAAAAGAGCAGATTGATGAAATAGGTACTGCTTCAAAGAAACTGGATATTCAAAGAAGAGAAATTTTTAATCAGAATGCCATAGGTATAGGTTATATTTCGCTAGATGGAAAAATTCTTTTGAGTAACAAATATCTTTTGAATCTTTTAGGGTATAAAGCCAATGAAGTTATTGGTAAAAATATGTTTGATTATACCTATAAAGATGATATTGATTTAACCAAAGAGTATTTGAAAAAAATACTGCATGACAAGGATTGTAGTGAAATTCATGTTGAAAAAAGATATATGCATAAGAAAGGGTTTCCTGTATGGGTATCTTTAAGCCTCTATATTTCAAGAGATGCCAATAAAATACCAAGATACTATATAGGGTTTGTAAAGGATATCAGAGAGAGAAAAAAAATTGAAGCACAAAGAGAAAAACTGCATAAAACTTTAAGAGAAGCTGCGAAAGTTTTTGACAATGCCGCTGAGGCAATATGTATATTGGACAAGAATAAAAAAATAGTAAATGTCAATGATGCATTCAAGTCTATAACAAAGTACAAAGAGAAAGATGTTTTACACAAAAATTTTCTGGAGTATTTTATTTCCAAAAAGAGTAATGAACTTATAAATAACTCTTTAAAAAACAAAGGGTTTTTTAAAGGAGAGATGGAAGGAATAAAGAATGACGGAAATCTTTTTCCTATGCTTGTAAACATAAGTTCGGTTACGGATAGCAAAGGAAAAATAGAAAATTATGTTTTACTTTTTTCTGATATATCAGCAATAAAATCAACAGAAAAAAAACTGGAGTTTCTTGCAAATCATGATACTTTGACCAATCTGCCGAACAGGTTGTATCTCTCTTCAAATATGGAGCATATACTTAAAGTTGCAAAAAGAAACAATACCAAAGTAGCTGTTATTTTTATGGATTTGGATAAGTTTAAGCAGATAAATGATTCATTTGGACACGATTACGGAGATGAGGTTCTAAGAGAGATTGCTGTTCGTTTAAAGAAAGTTCTCAGAGAAAAAGATTTGATAGCGAGAATCGGAGGAGATGAGTTTGTTATAGTGATAGAAGATATTCTTAATATATTGGATATAGAATTTATTATGGATAAGATATTCAGTATATTTTTAAAGCCTTTTATTGTAAAAAATAGAGAATTTAAACTTGGCGCGAGTTTTGGTGTATCAATATATCCTGATGACAGCGAAGAGATAGAAGATTTGATAAAAAATTCGGATATTGCTATGTATCAGGCAAAAAAGGGAGGAGGAAGAAATTTTCATTTTTATACCAAAAAATATTCTGATACGCTAATAAATAAAATCAATATTGAAGATGAAATTGATAAGGGTATTAAAAACAGAGAATTTGTTTTGTATTATCAGCCCCAAATGAGTAAATGTGGTAAAAAAATCATATCTGCAGAGGCTCTTATAAGATGGAAACATCCTACAAGAGGTTTGCTTGCTCCTGATAAATTTATACCTATTGCCGAAGAATCCGGTCAAATTGTGCAACTCGGAAAGTATGTTTTGGAAGCTGTATGCAGTCAAATGGTTGATTGGTTGAAGAGTAATATAGATATAAAAAAAGTTGCGGTTAATATTTCGTATATACAGTTAAAGAAAAAAAATTTTTACAGATTGGTTACAAATACAATAAAGAAAACAGGTATAGATCCGATATATCTTGATTTTGAGCTTACAGAAAAATTCTTAATGGATGACAGAAATGCACAAAACATGATCAATAAGTTAAAGAAACTTGGTATCAGCATATCTCTTGATGACTTTGGTATGGGGTATTCTTCTTTAAACTCTTTAAAAGAATTACCTATAGACAATATAAAAATTGACAGAACATTTGTTAAAGATACACCAAAAAAGAGAAAAGATACAAACTTGCTAAATTCAATGATAAACCTTGGTAATTCTCTGGATTTAAATGTTGTCATAGAAGGTGTAGAAAGAGAAAGTCAGTTGAAACTTCTAAAGGATAAAGAGATATACTCAATACAGGGATTTATATATTCCAAGCCGTTATCTGTTAGGAAGTTTGAAGAGTTTTATCAAAAATTTTCTTGATAGTGCAGTTTTAGTCCATCTTCTCCCATAACAAAACCCTGTATTATAATTTTACCTTCATGTACCAGTTGATGATGTTTTTTACATAGAGGTATAAGGTTGTATTTGTGATTTTTATGAAAGTGTTCAATTTGTCCTTTTTCGTTTGAGCTGTTTTGTGGGATTATATGGTGGACATCCTCTACTTTTTCATCACACAGCGCACACTTTGTAAGATAGATATTTTTATTATATTTACTTCTTTTTCTCTTTTTTAAGAGTTCTAATTCACTAAAATCTCCTGATATCTCTTTTCTTATTTCATAAGCTAATTCTAAAAACTCTTTATCCATATGAAGAGATTTTGCAAATTCTAACCCATAGAGTGAATTTCCACTGCCAAGGGATAGTTTTCTGTTATATATCAATCTATCCTCTTTTTCATCATAACTAACACCAAGATGAAGATAGATTAATTTTTTCAGTTTCTTAACTCTTTTGATTTGAGAAAGTTGATGAAGATGGGTTGCAAAAACAAATAAAGAGCCTGTTTTATAAAGTTTTTCTATAGAACTTGCCACTATGGCTAGAGCAGATTCTGTTTCTGTACCGTGACTTATCTCATCTCCCAAAACAAGAGAGTTCTTTGTAGCACGGTTAAATATATTTTTAAGTTCAAGCATCTCTACAGTAAATGTGGAAAGACCTTTATATAAGTTGTCATGACTAACGATTCGTGTAAAAATTTTATCAAAAATTACAAATCTAAGTTCTGCACAAGGCACAAAAAATCCGGCCTGTGCCATAATAACGCTTATACCAAGACTTTTCATCAATGATGATTTTCCGCTTGAATTTATACCATAGAGTAAAACACCTTTTATCTCCTCTTTAACTCCTGATTCAAAAACTACATGGTTATGTTCGACTTTTTCTCTTATATCCCCAAGATATAAATCATTTGGTATATATATACCGTTCTCCTCTCTTGATTCTATCAAAGGATGTCTAAGACCTATAGCTTCTATATATCTTGGTTCGCTATTTTTCAAATC
>CAYRRJ010000183.1:0-4013 GCA_964426645.1 uncultured Campylobacterales bacterium
ATGTTACTAAAAACTGTTCTTTTGGCATATATCCAGGGACTACAAAGATACTTTTGCCCTCTTTGTCGGTAAAGATAAGCGTAGGAGTTGATGTAACACTGTATATATCTATAAGAGTTTTGGTATCAACATCCATCAGACTTCCTTCATGTTGAAGTTTATGAAGTTTGTTATCCATTGCATTTAGTGAATAGGTAGTAAAATCATTTTTCAACTGCTCTTTTAGTTTTTGAGTGTTATATATATCATTTTCCATTTTTGCACAGTACGGACACTCCGGAGCTTCAAAAATGATTATCATATACTTACCATTTGGTGCTATTTTTGCACTGTCTTGAAATACATCACTCAAATCATACTTTTTTTTATCTCTGATATCGAGTTTTCTTAGTTCCTGTTCCTCTTTGCTTAACTCTTTTTTTGCCGGAGTAGCTTTTTCTTCTTTTATAACTTTTGGTTTGTCAGTTACTTCTGTAACTGTTGTTTTGTTATCGCAACCAGTAAATACAATAAGGGCAAATATAGACCCAAGAAGTACTTTTTTTAACATCTTTTTCCTTTTTTTATTTTTTATATAAACTTTATAATCAAAAACTTATATAAAATATAGGCGGTATGGTGTAATTTTACACCATACCGTTAAATAAAGAGCTTAAAAAACTCTTATTTTACTGACTTATGTAAAATCTCATTAACTTTGTTAATATGATTTTTGTCAGTTAAGATACCAGGAGTAGTATTTACTTTGCTCCATAGCTCTTTGTTTGTCATATTTTGATGACAACCCATACATACACCTGTTCTCTCCATCTTTTCTCTCATATCTTGATCAAGAGGACGAGATGCAGGCCAGTGTGAACCTACATTTGTAAGTTGCTTTCCATCTCTGGTTACTATCTGAGACCAGTCAAAGTTCATACCAGGAATTGCTTTCATCTGTACAGTTGTGTGTGATGAAGCAAATTTGCCTGTTGCAAGGTCTTGAAGATCTATTTTGACATCTTCTCCTTGATCAGTTAGGAATTGACCGTCTTGGATACCGTAACCCAAAGCTTTAGGGTTAGAGTGACAACTTTCACAAGTTCTGGCTTTTCTACCACTTGTGTGAGGTTGAACAGGAGACATGTCAATAGCATTTACTATGTGACCATTGTCATGAACTTTGGCTTGTTTGTTAAGAATAAGAGTTTTACCGTTTGGTCCGATAACAGTATAAGTTACCTGACATCCAGGCATAACAGGAGTTACAAGTCCTTCACCGTTGATTCCAAGAATCGGATCTTCCCATCTTAGATAACTTCTAGTTTCACTAGCTTTACCAATTTGCTTCTTACCTTTGGTTCCAAGTACAGATTCACTAGTTTCACCGTTTTTAAAGTGAGTACCTCCACTTGCAATCCAGTCAATTTTAGATTTACCTTTTCTGTAATCAACTTTAATATGACATCCGTAGCATTGAGGAGCCCAGTCAGAGTGACATGCATAACACTCCATCTTATCCATATGTGCTTCTACCACGTCCATAGCAACTTCAGCATCTTTTGATTTGAAAGTTTTTGTAACATGCTTGGTTTTAAGTACAGGAACTTCCAAGTCTCTACCACTAGCTAGGTGGGCTATAACTGTGTTGGAGCCTTTTTTCTTAACAACATTTCCAAGAGGATTACCTCTGGTAGTTAATAAATAACCGCCTTCTGGATCATATACCATACCAAATTTCATCCACTCAGGAAGTTCTTGTGCAAGTCCTCTTGGACCTTCTGGAGCACCAACAGCCAACTCTTTTTCGCCGTAGCCGATTTCAAGTTCCCAAGGATACTTCTTAGTTGTACCGTGACAGTCTGAACACTCAATTTCAACTTGACCTAGAGTTGTACCAAACAGTGTACCATCTCCGTGCATATCAACTGAAGTATGACAATCTTGACAAGTCATACCTGCACTAAAGTGTAAGTCTTCTTTGATATGCTTATATCTCTTACCATGAGTTTTAGACTGAGATTTTCCACCAGGCATCAAAGGAGAACCATAAGGTTGTTCCATCATACCCATATAAGAAACACCGATTCTCTTACCTCTGTTGTGGCAAGAGTTACAAGTTTCAGGGTGGATTCCGCTGAAAGTTACGCCAGTTGTAGGAACATGTACTTTAGCATCTCTGGTAGCTTGGATTTGGTGTACTAGAAGATGACCGTGCTCTTTCTTATCTATAGTAGGATCATTTCCTTCATAGATACCTTCATTTCCATAAGGAATATGACAAGCAGAACATCCCATACCTCTCCAGTCTCCTCTACCTTTTCTACCTCTTACACCGATGTGACATCTTTGACAATCACTTCTTTGGTAAGTAATAGAAGCATGATAACCTATCTCTTTTTCACTTTTGTTCATAAGGTCATCTGCACTTTGAGGCGGAAGTGGAAGCTGCTTAAGTTCAGTTGGGAATTGATCAGGATATTTATCCATCATAGCAACCATATACTTCTTATAAGTATCTGTTCCCCACTCCGGAGTTTTGCCATCCTCATCTTTAACAGCATAGTTGGCAAATTTTGATTTTTGAGTATCTTCACTTCCCCATGAGTGAAGGTTACCCTGAATCTTACCAGCTTCTGTAGCCATAAGAGCTTTTTTCATATGGTTAACAGTATCAGCGTGACAGATAC
This sequence comes from uncultured Campylobacterales bacterium, assembly GCA_964426645.1. Classification (GTDB taxonomy): domain Bacteria; phylum Campylobacterota; class Campylobacteria; order Campylobacterales; family Sulfurospirillaceae; genus CAYRRJ01. Next base: position 2,670 of record CAYRRJ010000183.1, read on the forward strand.
CACAGGTTTTGTCCATAATCCAGAAACTGCCCGGATCTCTGACAAACGCCTCTAAACCGCCGGGATGATTTGGTGCACCTTTATGTGCCATCTCTTTGGTGGTAGCTTTTACATTACCGCCGTGACAGATTGTACAGCCCGCAGGGTCACCAAGACCGGCTCCAAGAGCTTTAATCTGTTGCATCATGTCTGAATCTTGATGTCTTATATCTTCTATGCCTTTGTGACAGCTCATACAGTCGGCAAAAGCCCAAGAAGATAAAAGAGTGACAAGAAGCAGAGCTTTAGCAAAGCTAGATCTTAACATCTTTTCTCCTTTTTGTTTTTAGTCAAACCAGTTGACTTCACTAGTATTGTATAAAATGAAAGTGCTTCAAAAGTGCCTAGAATACAAATTTTAAAAAAAAACTTTTTTTATTACATCTTAAGGTTTCTAAATGTAGCATTTAAGCATTATTTTGAATATATGGAGCCTATATGAAAAAATTAGTTTTAGTTATAATTTTTATCTTTTTTTCTAATCTTCTCTTAGCGGTTGATGTCAGTCGTGATTGGCAAAACAATCTTGAAGAGGCAAAAGTGGATGCACTTCGTCTAAAAAAACCTATTATCCTCTTTTTACACTCTCGTAATTGTTTTTACTGTCCCAAAATCATAGAACAAGTTTTTCCTGACCCTAAACTTTACAAATTTCTAGAGAAAAATTTTGTAAAACTTGCTATGGATACGGGAACTGGTTCTGACTCTATTGAAGAAGATGTAACAGATCAGGCTCCGGAAAGATTTATAGTAAGTATCACTCCGGCTTTTATATTTATGGGACCAAATGAAGAGAAGTTGGCAAGAGGTGGAAAAAAACATATGATAATCTATGGCTTTTGGACTCCTCAAGAGTTACAAAAATGGGGAGAGGATGCTCTTAAAAGGTTTGAAAAAATGTATGGAGACAAATATAAATGAAAAGGATTGTAATTTTACTTTTAATAAGTAGCGTTTTCATTTTTGGAGCAAAGGAAAAAAGAGGACAAAAGTATTATTTAAAGAGTTGTGCACAATGTCACGGAAGTGGTAAAATGTGGGGTAATGTGGCAACAAAAAAAGAGTGGAAAGAGTTTTTTACAAAAAATACAGATGAATTGATAGGGTTTCATAAGGATTCTGCGGAAGCTTTAAAATATTTTAATTCAAAAGAGTTTAAAAAGCAAAAGAGTAGAATATGGAGATTTTTACAGGAGTTCGCAAGTGATTCAGACTCTATTCCGAGTTGTAACAACTGAATAGTATTATTTACTGATGTTACGCACCATATGGAATACATAGCAAAACAAGAAAGTTTATAATGCA
>CAYRRJ010000184.1:0-3988 GCA_964426645.1 uncultured Campylobacterales bacterium
CCCATATAATGGGCTCTCAAGTGAATTGATAAACCCAAAAAGTAGATTAGATTTAATCAGGAAAAATATAAAGACTCCCCCAAGTATCGAAAACATATTCCTCTCTATTCCATACACAAAATATGGCCATTGCCCAAGACCCTTGTCAATACTAATTTTATGAATACTTCGTGAAATGGATATTAACCCTCCTAAAGTTGCCATAGAGGATACAAGTATTAAGTGATAGAGTGTTGTTTTCTCTTGGACTATCATTTCAGGTTGAGCAAGATATAGGTAGATACTCAATATACTAAAGAACATGGCCATAAGAAATGCTCCGGTGATATAGAGAAGTTTTCCAAAAACAAGTTCCTTATAGGCATTTTCAATATCTGAATGAATTTCGTTTAGTAGTGTTTTTGCTCTTTCTGGTCCATTCAAAATTGCAACTGATAAAGCATGTGCTACTCTGGCTGTGTAGGATTTGTCCATAGCTTTGTAAGAAGCAGATTTTAACTTGTCAAATTCACCTTTTATCTCTTGAAAGTTATTTATTGGTATTAGATTATTTGGATCTTTCTCTTCAATTATTACCGCAATTCCTTGAATAGTTCCACACTCTCGTATTGAATATATGACAAATTCATCTGATCGTGCATAGACATCATATATCTTTCTCCCAGATGAATCTATATTTCCTATTGATATATTTTTTAGTTTTTCAACTCTTATTGCTTCTCGTTCTGAATCATTCATCATACACCTCCTATTTTTCTTTACGATAGTAAACAGTGTCTCCTATGGCACCGGTAAATATCCAGCCTTCATTCTCTGCATTTGATTTTAACATTGTTTTTTGTTTTATACCTGTTGAACTGTTACACATTCCAATATAACCTGGGAACCGTGGTGAATCTAAGCACTGCATAACTTCAAAAGCAGGAGCTGCTTTTTTGATATATACAAAGCCATTTTTTTCTTTGAAAATTATCCATCCGTTCTGTATTATATTTATTACTTTAACAACACCGGAGCTATTGCATTTAATGTATTCATTTGTCACACTAGATGTTTCACATTTTTGTATTTCTCCTATAGAAAATGCCTCTAAAGAGCTATTGTATAAGAAGAGTAAAAAACCTAATGTAATCATCTTTTTATATATCATGATTGTTTTTCCTTTTTTAAGATAAATTCATTACGATTGCAATTTCTGCAGCTTACTTTTTTATTATTTATGTAAATGAATTTTGTTTTTTCATCATATTCCAAACGATCTAATTTTTGAGTTGATTCTGATGGTATTTCAATATGTTTTAGATTGCATTTTTTGCAATACAGTTTTACTGTTTCCGTCATTTTAAATTTTTCCCTTAAGTTGGTTCTTCCAGTATAAAAGAGTGTATTTAATGTCATCAAAGTAAGTGTTATGCCTCTTGTGTACTTCCGTTACTATATGAAGATATTTTAAAAAAACAGATGAGTCTGCAAAATAGTTTGGATATGCCTCTTTTACACCACCTATTGCATCGGTAGATACCAGAGCAGTTACTAGATTCTGATGCGATAGATACTCTTTTTCAGATACTAAATACATTTCTATTGCATTTTTAAGCTGTTCTATTGGATAAAAGTGTGATTTTATTCCTATTGTTTCTCCATCAATTTCATCAATCGTTATTAAAACATATCCAGGCTTTGTGATTTTATTAATCTGCTCAGAAGATATTTTTATTGACTCTGTAAAGCCCTTATATTTCTTAAATATTTGTAATTTTTTTTGTAGTTTGTTCACCATGAAAAATGAATATCCATCACTTTTATGGTAAGTATCGAGATAGTTTTTTTCATACTCTCTATATACTGATTGAATGTTTTTAAGGCTTAGATTTGAATTGTTCTCAAGCAATGCAAAGAGTCTTGATGTGTGTTTGAAAAAACTGCTCCAGTCTTTATCTCCAGAGTTAGTTTTTATTGATTGTTCTGTGAATAGATCAACTATCTCTATTGCAGTGGCCCAAGAGTGTTGAACTTTTGTTCTGAGCTGTATTTCAATAAACCTGTCTTCACCGTTTCTATTTGGTGATTTCCCTATAAGATGAATACTTCTATATCCACTTTCTTTTGGTTTTTGAATGTAATCTTTTTGCAATTTGAATGGACTTGATTTTTCTATCTCTTTGGATATTTTTCTAAGTGTTTTTAGTGTTGAGACTATAGCTCTGCATCCACCAATATCATTCATCCTATCAAGTTTCATGCTCTCTTTTCCGGAGCCAAATCTATGAAGTTTATCTATTATTGACGGAGTTCTTTTTAAACGCTTTGCAAGTATTGTTTTATTATCAATTTTTGTTGAAACTTTACCAAGCATTGTATATGTTTTTTCAAGAGGGAATGCATGATCTGCTCTCCATTGTGATAATATCTCCAGAGCTTCATTGTCATTTTTGTTTTTCTTTAAAGCTACTCCGGCTTTTCTTACTTTGTTTTTTGAAATTTTAGTTGGATTTTTCATTGTATAGTTCACTTGATATATTTAATTGTTTTCAATAATTTTTGTTATTTTGAGAGTAATTATAACTTATTTTTTAGTTTGTTCAAATTATTATTATGAGTGCCATATGTGGTGGACTAATACAACTCCTTGACAAATTTTTATATAATAAGATTAAGTATATATACTTAATCTTGGATGAATTAAAAAATGGCATATACCAAAAGAGATCTTTTTAGTAAAAATATTGAAACTATTAAAAATCTACTACAAGAAAAAAAACTATACTCCTTAAAGGATCTTCATCTATTTCTCAATCGTCTTAAAATGGAGAGACTTATTGCCCAAGATGTCTCTTCAAGACGATTTTTTGATTTGCTACAAAATAGCTTAAATCTTAAAACATATTCTGTATCTTCCGAAAAGATTAATAAGGTTCGATATTCACTCTATTGCGACATCAATATATACGATTTTGTAAACACATTTGAAAAACAGGGATTCTTTTCAATGACAACAGCATTGAATATTCAAAAGCTAAGTGATCAAAAAAACAATTTTATCTTTTATTCTAAAGAATTATCACCAAAAAATTATTCTCCAAATAGTCAATTTAGCCAAAAAGATATTGATCAGGCATACCAAAAAGAGTATCGCTTTACAAGAAGTATAGCTTCTTATGAGGATAAATATATCATTTATCTAACACCGAAAAACACAAACCACTTTGAAGTGATTGAGTATGGCGATTATGCTGTATCGTCTGTACATAGGGCTTTTGTTGAAATGATTATGAATGTGCAATATTTCAAAGGTTTTGGTACTGTAATCAAAATATTTGAACCACTCAAAAACAAGTTGGAGCCTCAAAGGGTATTTGATGTTGTGAAATCGTTTGATTCTATCTATATCTATTATCAATTAGTTGGATTTTCATTAAACAAAATAGGGTTTGATAAAAAAAACTTGGATTTATTTAAACAACATGTGAGTGAACTGAAGTTTTATATAGAAAAGAATAAACGGGACTATTCATTTGATAACTATTGGAATATCTACTATTAAATCTCAAATACCCTGCTACATCATTTCGACAAGAACCGCAAGAGATGTAAATCTCTCAACTTTAAAAGAGATGACAGGATATTAAGTTGTTTTCAGTTGAAAAAAGATAAAATCTAATGATTTTTTTGAAAATTGAGAAAAATAAGTACAGGATGTCTGCATCTTTAAAATGTGGGCTTTGGAGCCAACTTGAAAATTATACACTTTTCCGATACCCATCTTGGTTTTAGTGATCTTGATATCACAAATGAGAATGGGATCAATCAGCGTGAGACTGATTTTTATAAAGCATTTAGCGATGTTATCGATGCTATCCTCGCTCTTCATCCTGATTATGTGATACATACCGGAGACCTGTTTCATCGTGCAAGCCCAAGTAATCGTGCCATCACTTTTGCCTTAAAGCAGCTTAAAAGGCTTGAAGAGGTGCAGATACCATTGGTG
>CAYRRJ010000185.1:0-3985 GCA_964426645.1 uncultured Campylobacterales bacterium
TTTATAATTTGCTTTGTAGTTCAAACTGCTACACTCTTTAACATAATATCCCAGATATATCCATCTGAGGTTAAATCTTTTTCCTAAATCTATCTGTACATATATAGAGTATCTCCCGAGGGAAAGATATGCAAAATCAGGGTCATAAAAAAAATATATGGCAGAAATTCCATTGTCAAGGAAATCCACAAGGTCAACAGCTATAAGTTTATCATCAAGATAATAGAGTATTTCCTTTCCGAATCTGCCTGCACCGGCAACATAAAGCTCATGATAACTGCTTGCTTTGATGGAGTACTTTTTCCAGCCTTTCTTTTTTTCCATAAATTCATGATACTTTTCATAGAGTTTAAGATGGTCATTGGTTAATGTCGGGCTTCCTACTGTATATATTAAGTTTTTATTTTTTTTAATGGTTCTTCTTGCATTTCTACCGAATTTATAGTTCAATGCATCAATTCTGAGATTTTTGCACTCTTGGCATCCGTTACAATTTGGTCTGGAGTAATACTGTCCAAATCTTCTCCATCCTCTTTGTGTCAAGGCATCATTTAAAGCACTGGATGCATTTTGGATATATTTGTATTCCATTCTTGATTTTTTGTCAGGAAGATAAGCACATTCATTTTCCAGAGTACAAAATTCAACAATCCTCGGATAGAGAATATTGTTAAGCATTTTATATCTTTTTTATATTGTTCTCACCTATAAAAGCAAGAAAATCATTTTTCATTTTCTCTTCTTTCTTCTCTTTTATCTCTTTTGATTTTCTTTCATTTTCTTTTTTTTCTTCTGCACTCATCTCTTTTTTTATTTTTTTTAAATCATCAAAAAGTGAATTCATATATAACCTTTTCTCATTTTTTGGAAATTATACAATAAAAAATTCATTATCCAGTAAATCTGTAAACAAAATTCTGTTTTTAAGAGATTCTCCTGTATCAAGTAGAAGTTTTATAATCTCACTGGCTTGAACAGAAGCTGCAAAAGAGGCCATAAAAGATAGATTACCAAGATATATCTCAGAGCCTTTTGAATCATCCCTGTAGAGATTCTCCAAAGTGGAATCAGTGGTAAATTGAGCATTGAATCCTCCTATTGCACCATGTACAAAGTGTTTTTTATTTTTTAGAGTTTCTCTGGCAAGCAGTAATTTAAGTTTTGGGTTATCCAAAGCATCAACAACCAAATCATAGTTTAAAAATCTTTCAAACTCTCCAGAAAATTTTTCTTTACATGTAACTACATTTACAGAAGGATTGATTTTATATATAAACTCTTTTGCTACTTCAACTTTGTATTTTCCTATGGAATCCAAAGTTGAATAATTTTGTCTGTTTAAATTATGCTCATCAAATTTATCAAAATCCATAAGCAAAAGATTGCCTACTCCCACTCTTGCCAGAAGTTCACTTATATGTCCACCCAAACCTCCACAACCGACTATAGCAACTTTGGAAGTTAAAAGTATAAGTTGTTGTTTTGAATTTAATGTGTTTGAGTTTCTTTTGTATCTTAGTGGAATTATATCATTTTCAAGAGCTGTTTTTTCTATTTCATAGTGTGAAATAGAGTATTTTTTAGATAACTTATTATGTATATCATAACTAATGAAGCCATTTTTTTGATGTTTTAGAATATCACCGACAAGAGGAGAAGAGGGCATTAACCCCCTCCTACTTTAGGAAATATTGAAAAGCTGTCTCCATCTTTTAGAATATGATCTTCATTTACATGTCTTCCATTTACGATAAGAACTCCTATCGGAAACTTTTCAATATCTATTCCTATATCATCTATAACATCTTTTGCACTGGAGTTTTCAGGGTAAGTTCTCTTTTCTACTTTGAACTTACCCTCTCTGTATTGTGCAAAAAGTTTTATGGTAATTTCCATAACTACTTTTCGTCAAGATAGCCCCAAACGCTATCTATCTCTTCATTTGTGAAATCCCAAACCACATCATGAGGAGGTAACTTCTCATACTTCATAAATTCAGGCAGTCTGTCAGCTGAATTTGTAAGTCCTGCTTTCTTGTTAAATTCTCTTTCTGTTTTTATAATTCTTTCACCAAGTCCTGTTACATCATCACCTGTTAGGTTAATACCAAATCTTGCATTAATCATATCTATTAGTGCAGGTAAACAGGCAGGATCATCAAGTGCCGGGAATGCAACAAATATACACATACCTGTACTGTCAACGGCAGCAGAAGCAATTTGTAGATTTCTAGCTAGTTCTAGCTGACCCTCTTTTTTAAGTGGATCTATGTAACCACCGCTGTTAAGGATGTTTGTAGCAACTGCATATCCTGCTGTATGGTCAGCACCCATAGGAGTTGTAGCATATGTTACACCCTGACCTTTAATAGCTCTTGGTTCGTATGCAGGAATTCCCTGGTTTTTAACAACAGGAACTCTTACAAGTCCATAAAGTTTTCCAAGATTTCCGGCACCGCTTCCTATAATCCTACCAACAGGAGTACCTTTTGCCACTTCATATTTTAAAATTTCATAAGCTCTTTCACCATCGCCGTATTCAATAAGATCTGTTTCAGTTGCAAGTGCCAAAGTAACACCGGTTTCGATAGCATCAACACCCAAATCATCCATCAAATGGTCTATTTTTGCAATTAAATCCAAATCTTTGATACCAAGGTTTGCACCAAAAGCCCAAATCATTTCATACTCAAAACCAGATGCTAGGTAGTTTCCGTCTTTGTCAGGATATACTTGAGAACACTGGATAACACATCCGGCATGACATCCGTGAGTTGTTTTACCGCCTCTTTCCTTGATGTTTTCAGCCATAGTTTCACCACAAATATTTTCTGCAAACTCAAAATTACCTTTAGTAAAGTTTCGTGTTGGTAAACCACCTGCTTCATTGATGATGTTTACAAGTACATTTGTTCCAAATGCAGGCAATCCTTCACCACTTATAGGGTTTTCTTTTAGAGCTTTTGTAAATACTTTGCTTGCTTCTTTGAACTTTTCAGGATCCGCAATAGTAGCTTCTTTATAATTTTCAGCATCAACAGTTATAACTTTTATTTTTTTGGAACCCATTACAGCACCCATACCACCACGGCCATGACTTCTTAATTTGCCTTGAGGATCTTTAACAGATACATTTGAAATAAGCATTTTCATCTCTCCAGGGCGACCGATAGACATGATGGCAACTTTTTTACCGTATTTTTCAGTCATGTATTCTATTACATCAAAATTGTCTTTACCAACCAGCTCAGGAATAGGGTTGATTTCTATATTGTTTTTTGTTACATGAATATGATAAAAATTATCATCATCTTCTGCAGGTAAACCTTCGATTATAAGAGCCTTAACTCCAAGTTTGGCAAAAATACCGGCACTGGTTCCACCAACATTACTCTCTTTTATACCACCGGTAAGAGGACTTTTACCGCCAAGAGAGTTTCTACCTGAATTGGCAGCAGGAGTCCCTGAAAGTAGTCCTGGGGCAAAAACAAGTTTATTATTTGGTCCTAAAGGATGACATTCCGGGTCAACTTCTGCTGCAACTATGGTAGAAGTAAGTCCTCTACCACCGAGACCCATCCACTCCTCTGGAACCTCTTCAATCTTTGAGCTTAAATCGCTCATATTGACACGATAAATCATATCTGACATATTTTTTCTCCTTTAAATTATTTTTTTATATTCTATAAAAAAAAATAGATATATAAGCTAAAAAAGGTAAAAAAATACGATATGCATTTTGGGCATATCCTTTTTTACACACTTTAAAATATTTGGGTGGTTTTTTTCAATCTGTCCCTGTCAAAATGGGTGTAGATACGAGAAGTATTTATGTCTGCATGACCCAATGCTTCCTGAACCAAAACCAAATCTTTACTTTTTTGGTAGAGCATGGTTGCAAAAGTATGTCTTAACATGTGAGCCCCGTTTTTTTCTTTTCTGATACCGGCATATATAAGGATTTTTTCAACAGTTTTGCTAACATA
>CAYRRJ010000186.1:0-3975 GCA_964426645.1 uncultured Campylobacterales bacterium
AGCGTTGAGAGAAGGTTTCCCTCTTTATTTAAAATACCGGGGGTATCTGTTAAAAATATAATTTTCTCCGCGTTTAAGGCAGTTGCTATTTTACTTGCAGCCAAATCTGCATTTATATTGTATCCGGGATGATTGGCATCTTCTCCGGATGCAACAGGTGCAATAACAGGTATGAATTTTTCTTTTATAAGTTTTTTAATTACTTTTTTATCAACTTTGGTAATTTCTCCTACCAATCCGTATTTGCTTTTGTTTAGTGCTTTTGCCTGAATCAGATTTCCGTCTTTACCTGTTATTCCTATAGCTTTTGCTCCATGAGAATTTAAAAGTGATGTTATCTCTTTGTTTATATTCCCGCTTAAAACCATTTCAACAACTTCCATAACACTGTCACTGGTTACTCTAAGACCATCAACAAACTCTGAGTTTACTTCAAGTTTATCAAGCAAAGAGCTTATTTTTTTACCTCCACCGTGTACAATAACAGGTTTGATACCTACTAAATGAAGTAAAACTATATCTTGTGCAAATTTGTCTTTTAAATCAGGGTTTATCTGGGCCGAGCCACCGTATTTTATAACTATTGTTTTTTTGTTAAAGTGCTTTATGTAGGGTAAAGCATCCATAAGTGTCTGGGCTTGTTGTATCTTCTTTTTCATTATCATCTAACCTTTTCTTTAACTGAGAAGATATTATTTTATCTAAAATCAGATAAAAAAGTGTTTATCCTGCTTTTTATCTCTTGTTTAATTTCAAGCTGAAGTTCCATTATAGACAGAGGAAGAGAAAAATCTTCCATCTTTACGGCATCCTTGGTTGTTGTCAATATAGAAGTTGCTCCGGTTTTTTTTATTATATCTTCCAATTCGGTTTTTTCAAATGTATAGTGGTCAGGGAAATGTACTTTTGCAACAATATTTTTGGGGAGATATGGATTTAGTCTTTGTGGTTTTGATATACCTGTTACCAAAACCATTTTTTCTGTAGGATTTTTGATTTTTACAACTCTTTTAAAGTCTATATCTTCTTTTATAACCAAATCCGCATATGAGTACAGGAATCTGGGTTCTCTGTAAGCCCCACTTGGAAGGCAAAAGATAAATCTTGGGTCAGTTTTGGGTTTTATTAAAATATCAAATTTTTTAATATTTACTTTACTAAAGCCGTCATCCAGAAATATGACTTCTGAATGTAGTTTTTTGGCATATAAAATTGCTTTTACTCTATCTTCTGATACTATAACGGTTGCGTTTTGAAGAGATTTGGCATATAGCATGGCTTCATCACCACTTGTTTTGACATCACATTTGATTGTACCATTTAAAGATACTAAAATCATTCCTCTGCTTTCTCTTTTATATCCTCTCAGGATTATCGTGACTTTTTTCATATCTTTTGCCAGTTCGATACTTAAAGGTGTTTTTCCACTTCCTCCTACTGTCAAGTTTCCCACACTTATAATGGGTATGTTGAAATTTTTGGGTTTGGCTGTAAATCTTTTAAAAAGTACGACACTGCAGTAGATAACTGTAAGAGGGAGAAGTGAGAAAGAGAGTATAAGTTGAAAGGGAGATGTTGGATAGAAAAGATAGGTTTCTATCCAACTGTGTAAATTGTTTTTTTTAAACACGATGCTTTGCTATATCTTTAATCTGTTCACATATATAGTAAACATCAGTATCTTTCAGTTCTGCATAAATAGGGAGAGAAAGTATCTGTTGATAATTGTTTAGTGCTTTTGGAAAATCATTTACTTTTAGATGATATTTTTGTTTGTAGTAACTTAAAAGATGTACAGGTATAAAATGTAGTGCTGTATTGATTCCGCTGTTTTTTAATTCTCTTGCAAAAGAGTCTCTGTTTTTGTCTATTTTTATAATATACTGACTGTATATATGTTCTCTTTTTTGGATAGGAGTTGATATGTGAGGGCACTCTTTTAACTCTTCATCATAGATTTTTGCTATTTCCTGTCTTCTTTTTATAAAAGAGTCTTTTCTTTCAAGTTGAGCAAGAGAGTAGGCCGCGTTCAGTTCATTCATGTCATATTTAAGACCTATGTCAACAACATCATATACATAACCAAGGTTACCGTAAGAATCCAGTCCTTCATTTACTATGGCATGATTTCTAAGGAGTTTTGCTCTCTCGCTCAACTCTTCACTGTTTGTTGTTAAAATTCCACCACTTGCAACAGCATGTTTCATTTGAGGTGAAAATCTGAAGGTTGTTATATCTGCACTCAGCCCTCCTATTTTTTTACCATTATATGTTGCTCCCATAGCGTTTGAAGCATCTTCCACAATTCTTATATCATAAAGTTTTGCTATTTCATAGAGTTTTTTCAAATCACAAGGTTGACCTGCAACATGAGTTATATAGGCGCCTTTCAGCTTTTTACTTCTGTTTTTGTCCAGAACTTTTTCCAACTCATCCAAATCTATATTGAAATCGTCAACATCAATATCAACAAATATAGGCTCGGCATCAAAGTGTCTTATAACTTCGGCTATGGAAGGAAAAGAGTTTACTGAGCAGATTATCTTGTCACCTCTTTTAAGGTCTAAAGCTCTCATCGCCAGATGCATCGCAGAAGTTCCGTTGTTTGTTGATATGGCATATTTGCTTTCTACATATTTGGCAAAGCTGTTTTCCAAAGTAGTTACCTTGCTTGGTTTTTTCATATTTAAAACTTCATTGACATAAAGTTTCTCTTTTTCGCTTATTGGTGGCTTGTAAAACGGTATCTCTTTCATTTTCTCCCTTTTTTATCTAGGTCTTTATATCTCTTGGATATAAAAAGTCATGACCAATTGTTCTTTCACTTATTTTCGCAATTATTGGCATTTTTCTTTTAAATTGATTTTTAAAGATTTTGTCTTTTATCAGTTTTATCAGTTTTTCATCAAAACCTTTTTTTATCATCTCCTGCTCATTCATTCTGTTATCCACAAAAGCATAAAGTGCTTTATCCAGCTCATTATAACTGTATCCCAGGTCTTCTTCGTCACTTTGTCCTTCCCAAAGATCCGCTGAAGGTGGTTTTTTTATAATGGAAGAAGGAATACCCAGATATTCTGCAAATTCAAAAAGTTCACTTTTATAAATATCTCCTATAGGATTTATGGCACTTGCCAAATCTCCGAAAAGAGTTCCGTATCCCAAGAGAAGTTCACTTTTGTTACTGGTACCTAGTACAAGAGCATTTTCCCTTGCAGAAATATCATACAAAACGGACATTCTCATTCTTGCACTAAAATTACCTTTTCTAAGATTATCTGCCTGTATATTTTTGAAATATATGTCGATTAATGGAGAAACAGGTATGATTTCATATCTAATGTTAAATTTTTTACATAATTTTTTTGCATCATCAAGACTGTTTTGTGATGAAGAAGATGAAGGCATCATTATGCCCAGTACATTATCCTGAAAAGCTTTTTTTGCCAGTGTAGCTACAACTGCAGAGTCTAAACCACCGCTTATCCCTACAACAGCTTTTTTTAATGATGTTTTATAGACTTCATTTTGCAAAAAACTAATCAGATATGATTCTATGAGTTTAAATTTTCCCAAAACACTACCCTTTCATCAGGTAAAAATTATACTAAAGATTGTATTAATAAATCCTTTTGAAATTGCTGTTTTTAGTTAATATTTATAGTTTTTATATATAATTACCATAATTATATCAAGGAATCAAAATTATGATAGAGATAGAGAAAAAAGCGTGTGGACCTTATATGACAAATTGTTATATTGTTAGAATTGATGATGGTAGAGAGTTGATAATTGACCCGGGAGTAGATGCTGATGGATGGGTAATGGAAAGAGTAAAAAAACCTGTTGCTATACTTAATACACACGGGCACTTTGACCATATTTGGAGTAATGCAAAATTGAAAAGTGTTTTGAATATACCGGTTTATGCACCAAGAGATGATATTTTTATGATAGAAAATGATCCTTTTGAAC
>CAYRRJ010000187.1:0-3954 GCA_964426645.1 uncultured Campylobacterales bacterium
AAGAGTTCTCCTTTGCAACCGCAAAAATCTTTCCAACATCCTCTCCTGTTACAACGCCCGGTTTTACAAAATCAAAAATTTTACTACCTTTCATAGCTCATTCCCCCTTACTTGTTTATTACTATTTTTTTACAGGATTTACTTTTAACTCTATCTTTGCATTTTTTCTAAGCTTTTTAGCTTTTGCAGAAACTGCTTTTCTAAATTTATCCATTTTTATAGCATTTTCTATTTGAGGTTTAACTTCCTCATAAGTTGCTTTTTTACCAACCTCTTTATCTTCTAAAAGTATTACATGATAACCAAATTGAGTTTTGACAGGTGTTTTTGTAATTTCACCTTTTTTAAGAGCAAATGTTGCATCACTAAAAGGTTTTACCATTTGTCTTTGTCCGAACCAGCCAAGCTCTCCTCCGTCTTTACCGCTAGGTCCAACAGATTTTGTTTTTGCCAATTCAGCAAATTTATCAACTAAAGCTTTACCTTTTAAACCTTTTAACTCATCTATTATTTTTTTAGCCTCATCTTCGGTTTTTACTAAAATATGTCTTGCTTTTGCACGGGAAGGCTTTACAAATTTATCTGCATTGTCTTCGAAATATTTTTTTATCTCTTTTTCACTTACTGTTGTATCCTGATATATTTTTTTCATCCAAAATTCAAGTGCTAAATCTTTTTTAATTGCTTCAATAGCTCTTTTAAATTCTGCACTTTTTTCTATACCTGACTTAACAGCCTCATTTGCCAAAAGTTTTCTCTCAATTGCCTGGTCTATAACTTTTTTCTGGTTTTGTGGAGGAAGCTGATTAAATGTTGCCCCCGGAATTGCTCTAAGAAGTGCTTTTACATCCTGATCCGTAACATTTTCACCATTTACCGTTGCATATACAGTAGCATTTAAACTAACTCCCAAAATAGCCGAAGCTATACTTCCAATAATAATTTTTTTCATTTTCATCCTCTTTTTGTTGATTTTGGTATTTTACAACCTTTTGAATTAAAATGACATTATGCCCTGTTTTTTTAAATATATTTTTAATCAGAATATACAGGTAAAATTATCTCAAATACAGCTCCATTTCCCTTATTATATACTTTCAATCTTCCATCACAGTGTTCTTCTATGATAGTTTTACTCATATATAATCCCAATCCTGTACCATCTCTTTCTGTTTTGGTGGAAAAATAAGGATCAAAAATTTTATCAATTATATTTTCAGGAATACCTCCTGCATTATCTTCAACCCTTAATACTACAGTATCATCTCTACATTCTGATATAAGACGAATATACGGATTCTTTACATGTTTTTCCAAAAGAGCATCTTCTGCATTTTTTATGAGATTTAAAATCACCTGTTTTATTTCATTTGGATATGTTTTAATCTTCATATTGCATTTCAAATCTGTTTTTAATTCTATACCTCTGTTTTTTATAGAGTCTCCAATTATTTGCAAAACACTTTGTATCATCTCTTCAAAGGTTGTTGTCCTCTGCTTTTTGTTTGGTTTGAAAAAATCTCTAAAATCATCAATTGTAGAACTCAGGTGCTGAGCAAACGAAGCTATTTTCTCCGAAAATTCAACCACAGTATCTTCATCTAGGGTATTCAGTTTTGCTTTTAGATTAAGTGCGGCACTTGTACTGCTGATAGCAGACAGAGGCTGTCTCCACTGATGAGCTATCATACTTATCATTTCTCCCATTTGAGCCAACCTGGACTGCTGTAAAAGCTGTTTATCTTTTTGTCTGAGATTTTCAACCTCTTTCACAATGTTTTCTTCAAGAGTCTGATTTAATCTTTCCAACTCTTTTTTATCTGTTATATCATGTCTTATCGCTGAATATCCGACCTTCTTTCCTTTATCATTATAGATTGGAGATATAACAATATCAACCCAATAAAAACTTCCGTCTTTTTTCTTGTTTTTAATTATACCCTTCCATTCTTTATCATGAGTGATTGTTTCCCATAAATCATCAAAAACAAATTTAGGAGTACTTGGATGCTTTATAACTCTATGAGTTTTTCCTATGAGCTCATCTCTTGTATATCCTGATATTTTACAAAACGCATTACTTACATGTTCTATCACACCATGCAAATCGGTACTTGAAGCTATAACATTTTCATCATAACTTTCATATAGTTTTTTGATTTTTGATACCTGCCTTTGTACCTCTTCTTTAAGCATCTTTCTTTGAATAACCAACTTATAAAGCACAAATAAAACAACAAAAACTCCTACAAAAAGTATAATTACCAATAGTTTATATCTATTTACTATGTCATATATTGTTCTGTTATCCGTATATGTAACAATATAAGCTACTATTTTCTTATCTTTTACATTTTTAATAGCCAAAAATGTAACAAGCACAGCTTTTGAATTTTTAATAGTATAAAGAGCAAAATCTTTTCCATATTTTATATTTGCTTCAATCTCTTTTTTTAGTTTATCTTCTATGGCAAAATGTTCATCCTCTTTTTTTTGAGAATAATAACTGTATCTTTTTACATTCAGATATTTATCACTCTCTTTGCTGACAACATAGCTATAAGCTACTCCTCCATCTCTCCATGCTTTATCATTAAATATCTTTTTATCCACTATAAAATGACTATGGATATTTAGATAATTAGACAATACCTTTTGAAGATAATCTGATGAAAAAGTAAAATCAACAGCACCCAAATAATATCCTCTTCGATTGAAAATCGGATAAACAAACCTAAATCCATGTTTGGTTCTACCTTGTTCAAAACCACTTATAGGAGTTCTAAACTCATTAACATACTGAAAGGTATATCTATACCTACTGAGATCATCCCCATATTTTTCAGGTTTATGCATCCTCAAAAAAGTTTTATTGTTTTCAAATACAAAATGAAGATTTGTAAGTCCTACATCTTTCAATCTCAAAAAAAGAGGTTCTAAATAATCATATAATTCATCTCTCAATTTCTTTTGTTTGTTTAAAGGTAAATCTTTTGCTTTTTCAAGTATCTGCATGATTTTTTCATCATTTAAAATCATTTCATATCTTGCAGTTGCAGTTAATTCAAAATCTCTCTGTATAAACTTGTATAAGATTTTAAGATTTTCAATCTGGTTTCTTTCTATCAAATTTATTCTTTCATTTTTATCATTAGTTATTATAAAAAAAATAAGGGAAAAAGAGAAAATAAATAAGATTATGAAATATAGCTGAATTCTTTTTTTTGAAAGTCCCATATCTGTTAAAAAATATCCTTGTTTTATCAGTATGAATATAATATCATAAAAACTTTTATGCTATTATAATAAAAATAAAAAAGTTAACAAAAATGATAAAAATAAAAAAAGCAACAAAAAAAGAGATATCTGAAATAAAAAATATATTAGTCAGAAAATACAATGATGCAGTAACGGAGTTAAACTACAAAAATCTTTATGAACTTTTGGTTTCAGTTATGCTCTCAGCTCAATGTACGGATAAAAGAGTAAATATAATCACTCCAAACCTATTTGGAAAATATCCTACCGTAAAAGAGTTGGCAAATGCAGATATAGATGAGTTAAAAGAGATTATTAAATCTTGTTCGTTTTTTAACAATAAAGCAAAAAATTTAATAAAAATGGCACAAAGTGTTATGAAAAATTTTAATGGAAATATACCATTAAATGAAAAAGAGTTAATCTCTCTTGCAGGAGTTGGTCAAAAAACAGCAAATGTTGTTATGATAGAGTATGCCGGAAAGAACCTAATGGCAGTTGATACTCATGTCTTTAGAGTAGCTCATAGATTAGGACTCTCGGATGCTTTAACGGCCACAAAAACAGAAGAAGATCTAACCAAAAAATTCAAAACAGATTTGCATATACTACATCAAGGATTGGTACTATTTGGCAGATACATTTGTACTGCCAAAAATCCAAAATGTGAAACAATGTGTTTTTTAAAAAAATTTT
>CAYRRJ010000188.1:0-2483 GCA_964426645.1 uncultured Campylobacterales bacterium
TTGGGTAGATTATCTGATATGTTTTTTCAAACTCAACTTCAATTCCGCCGCGCTTTAGATTGGCATGCTTATAGTAATAACTACCATCTCCTCTTCGTACGGCTCTCTCTGGTGAAAGAACACTCATCTTTCCAAGCTTATAAGCTATTACTCTTTGTTTTCCGTCGTTCACAAGAGGATCTTTGCTGATTTCATCAACAAGCTTCTTGATGTCAGAAATCGCCCTTAATGCGATCTGTGATTTTAGTTTTACAATCTGTTTTTCGTTTAGTGGCGATATAACAGGTGGCGGTGGCGGTGGCGGTGGCGGCTCTTCATCAAACAGAAGGTTGAATACAAGCGCAAGAAACAAAATGACAAATACGGCCATACCGATAATAATCTTTTTGGTGTTATCACTTGTGTACTCTTTCTTGATAAATTCATAATCTTCTTCTATCTTAAGAGCACTTCCTCCATCAAAGTGGTAATCTGTGATATCAGTTACCTCTTGTCCCTTCTCTTCATTAATGGTGCCAAGATAGACTAAAAAGCTCTGTTCGTCGATTTTATCAAAGATTAGAACTTCATTGTTCTGCTCATCGTGATAGTACCCTCTTTCATGTTCATTATTTTTTAAATAAAGACAGTAAAAAGAGGCTTTTTCTTTCAGTATTGCAAGATTGTTTTTATCTGTGCCAAAAGAGTTAATACAAAGAATTTCCGGCTCTCCGTCAAAAACGATCTTAAGCTTGGCTTCACACTTTTCTTTATCAGAGGATGAATCCTTTTTTATATTTTCATCTTCTGTATCTTCATTCAGAAAAGATATTGATCCAAGCTGTCTAATTTGAGAATCCATTCTATTCCTTTAAAAAGTTATTGTTCTAAAGTTTGTAACAACTTTATCTTTTGTGATTTTTTTGATCTTTTCACCACTTGAAAGAACACTCCCCTCTTTTATGATTCCATTAGGAGTAACAGCTTCGCATTTCTTACGTTTACAAAGTATTCCATTAATAGTTAGCATATTTTGAGATGCTGAAAAATCTATTTCTGTCGGCGGCGGAGGCATTGCTCCCGCATGTCCGCCTTTGCTTCCATCAACTATCATATCTCCATTATGAGGCAAAACTTCTCTTCCGGACATCGCAGAGCGCATTTGTTGTTTTTGTTTTTTTAATCTCTCTCGCTCCGCTTTCTCTTGCTCCGCTTTCAATTCATCTCTAGCTTGCTGCTCAAAACTTATAAAAAGCATATCAATCTCTTTATTTGAAAGAGACTCCTTTTTGCTTGTTTCCCCTGCAACAAGAGAAGAGCCAAGAAGCAAACCTGATATAATAATACTGAGACACTTTTTCATATTAAAAATCCTTAATTTTTTTAGGCGTTACAATAACGACAAGCTGAGTGGCCTTGTTTTCATCGTTAAACTCTCCAAACAATCTTTCTGTCCAATACAAGTCTTGTTCTATTGCAGTTGGAACACCGCTTCTTGTTGAACTATCCTCTCTTAAATTAAAGCCTGTAAGAATTGCCGATTCCCCCATTTTAATACTAACAGGAACTTGAATTTCATTTTCCGATATTTGAGGAAGTTTTAATTCGCCTTCGTTTGTATTAAAAGTCTTGTCTCCCAAATATTCGGACACTAAAATATCAGTAGAGATATTTACAGTCTCTTGATTTTCTGCAAGTTGTGGAAGCATATTGATGATGATTCCAGAAGTTGCGAATTTCGCCTCTGTTGAAGTTTGCGTAGAAGATGTCGAAGCGATTGTAGAGGTTGTAATATAAGGTATCTTGTCAACCGCTCTAAATGTACTCAGAATCCCATTTCTTGTTTTTACATTGTATTCTCTTACGATTTTTGTATCTCCAAGCTTTTTTAGCGCCTTAAACACCATAGGCAACCCGTTTGCAGAACCTTGAAGCACCATACCGCTTGTCATATCTGTTGTGTAGTCTCCTGTTCCAATGAACGCTTTTTCTCCGCCAAGATCTTCAAGAACCTTGCTTAAACTCACATTGAAGTTTGAAGCGGTTTGAAGTCCGTCATTTAAAGTGATTCTTACGATCGAGAGAGAAAGCTCCATTGGAGTTTGTTTCATAATCTCTGTTTTAATGATGTTTTTAATCTCTGCAACTTTTTGCGGTCTATCAACAATAGTAATATATCCTCTGTTTGAGATTTTAATATTTCCGTCTGAACTCATAAAACTATTTAAGAATTCCAGAAATTCCTGTTTCCCATTTTCATCAACAGAGACAACAGAACCATTGTTTGATGAGCCAGAAGTGTCTCCAAGAGTCTGCCCGGAAGTATATTTGTAGTCAAAATAAGTTGGAATATCTATATTTTCAATCTTATAATCCTGAATAACGAATCTATTTCTTCCTCTCTCTTGCGCTATAAAATCAATCGAATCTAAAAAAGAATATAAAGCCTCTTTTGCATCGCAACCAGAATAAAATAAAGAAGATCTTCCAAGCTGCAACTTGTC